>USJH01000001.1 GCA_900554955.1 uncultured Clostridia bacterium
AAAACATTTTTCCCCCCCCCCCCCGCCATAAGGAAAATTCCAAGTTTTGGACCTTGACCTTTTCCAAGAAGCAAATTATAAAGGATTTCAAAATATCTTTTTTGAGTTTTCTTTAAAACTTGTGGATCATCTGTCAAATATTTAACAACTGCATAAAGGTCTGTTTGAAGAGCATCAGTCGAGTCATATTCTTTATCCAAAATTTCAAGAGTCTTGCCAAGCCAAGATTTTTCTTCATCTGACAAGGTGTCATAAAATTCTTGGTTCTTTTCTTCAAGAAGGTTAACTTGATATTCTTTTCCATAGTTTTCAACCCAGTGCCATGCTTTTTCAAGACGTTCTTTATAATATGGGGTCGTTGTGTCGGTATTTTCTTTTTGCATTAAAGTTGCGAGCATGTCTGTATTGAAGTTGACAATTGGCAAGAATGTTGCAAGATATGAGAAGTTTGGATAGTTAAGATAATCTTTTGTAACTTCTGTGAAATCAAGAATTTGTTTGTTACCTTCGTCAATTCTTCCTTCAAAATACATTTTAACCCAACGGTCAAACTCGCTATAATAACGAATAACATCATTATCAAAAGCAAGAGCAAAGTTTTGTGATGGTTTATATTTTGCATAGAACCACAAAATTTGATGGCGATCATAAACTTTCAAAAGGTCTGTAAGTGTTAAAACATTTCCTTTTGAAGAGCTCATTTTTGCTCCGCCGCCCTTGATTCCGATAAAGCTGTAAGGTTCATATACTGGAGCTTCATATCCAAAAATTTCTTTCGCAACACGAGTTGCAACGTCTTTGCTTCCGTTTTGAGAAGAGTGATCCATTCCGCCAGTTTCAAATGTAACTTTTTCAGCTTGCCAACGCATTGGCCAGTCAACTTTCCATTGAAGTTTAACATCACGGCAAGTTTCAATGTTCACAGTTTCGGTGTGTCCGCACTCGCAAACATAGGTAATGTCACCAGTTGCATCATCATAGTTCACAATTTTTGCTTGTTTTTTGCATTTTCCACAAAATACAGATGCAGGATAGAAATTGTCTCTTTCCCCTTCTTCTGCATCTTGAGTTCTGAAGCTGTCTATAATATCAAAAATTTCTTTTCTCTTTTCAAGTGCCAAACGAATTTTATCTTTATATCTTCCGCTTCTATATTCTTTTTCCTGATAAATTACTTCAAGCTCGTTCCCAACATCAATTCCCATTTGGCGAAGTTCTCCAAGAAAACGATTTTGGAAATATTCAGCATATGACTCGTTCTTTGTGAAAGGACTTGGAATGTCCGCATAGCTCATTCCGATATATTTTGCATATTCTTCTGGAACACCAGCAGGAACTTTTCTGAAACGGTCAAAGTTGTCAATTGACAAGATAAAACGAACTTTCTTTCCAAGTTTTTTAAGTGCTCTTGCAACAAGGCAAGGAGTTATAATTTCTCTAAAGTTTCCAATGTGAACAAATCCTGAAGGGCTAACACCAGCAGCAACTGTATAAACTTCTTCATTTGGACGTTCTTTAATGATTTTTTCAGCAATTTCTAAAGCCCACATAAATTTTCTCCTTATATTGCAAACAATATATAACAAAACATTTGAAAAGTCAATCATTTGCAAATTTTCCTTGCCCAAATCAAGTCAAAAAGCTCATATTGCCCCACAATAAATAATATATTTAACTATAAAAGGAGCAGCAATGTTAGACCACAGCATTCAAACAAGCACAATCTTTAAAAATTTAAAGTCTTCTGAAAACGGACTTTCTTCTTCACAAGTTCAAATAAACAAAGAAAAATTTGGTGAAAACAAACTTGATAAAAAGAAAAGTGATGGCTTTTTAAAAAGACTTTTGCTTCAATTTAAAAACCTTATGATTATTGTTCTGATCATAAGTGCAATAATTTCAACCATCATTGCAATTTGCAAAAAAGAATATGGCGACCTTTTTGAAGGTGGGCTTATTTTTGTTATCGTTATTGTAAATGCAATTATTGGTGCAATTCAAGAAAAGAAAGCGGAAGACTCAATTGCACTTTTAATGAAGAAAACCGAGCCACTTGCAAAAGTAATTCGTGATGGGAAACTTATAAAAATTCCAACCGAAGAAGTTGTTGTCGGAGATGTTCTTTCTTTAAAAGCTGGCGACAGCATTTCCGCAGACGCACGTCTTTTTGAAACCAACAATTTCAAATGTGATGAAAGCACCCTTACTGGTGAAAGCCATGCATCACTTAAAAATGCAAATGTTGTTTTAAAAGAAAACACACAACTTGCAGAGCAAGTTAACATGTGCTTTGCGGGAACAAATGCGACCTATGGAAATGCAAAAGCAATTGTTACAAGTGTTGGAAAACAAACCGAAATGGGAAAAATTGCAAAAATGCTTTCATCTTCGGTTAAAGAAAAAACTCCACTTGAAAAAAATATTGATAAAATTGGCAAACTTTTGACCTATGCAATTTTAGCAATTGTTGTGGTTGTGTTTTTGGTTGAAATTATATTTTCTAAAAACATAAGTTTTCTTGAAGCTTTTTTAATTTCTGTTGCACTTGCAGTTGCAGCAATTCCCGAAAGTTTGCCCGCTGTTATCACAATTGTAATGACACTTGGAGTTGTTCGCCTTGCAAAACAAAAAGCAATTGTTAAAACTCTTTCCAGCGTTGAAACTCTTGGTTGTTGCAATGTGATTTGCACCGATAAAACTGGAACTCTCACTCAAAACAAAATGACAATAAAACACATTTTCACAAATCGGAAAATCTTTGACAGCTTTAAAGAAACAAACGAGAATCTTGAAACACTTTACACTGCAATTTCGCTTTGCAACAATGCTGAAATTTCCGAAAACAAAACTTTCCTTGGCGATGCAACCGAAACAAGCATGCTTCTTCATCTTTCATCTTTTGCCCCACTCTATCTTGAAAACCGCAAAAAATTTGAAAGAAAAAAAGAATTTCCTTTCGACTCTGAAAGAAAAATTATGAGCACCATTAACAACATGGACTCAAGCTATAAAATGTTTTCAAAAGGTGCACTAGATTTTCTTCTTCCAAAATGCACAAAAATTTTAATTGATGGAAAAGAAGAACCACTTTCTGAAGCACACAAAACTCAAATTTTAAAGGCAGTTGCAACACTTGCCGAAAAAGCTGAAAGAGTTCTTGCCGTTGCGACAAAAACGGTCTTGGAAAATGAAATTGAAACCACAAAAGAAGACAACCTTATTTTTGTTGGTCTTGTCGGCATTATAGACCCACCAAGAGAAGAAGCAAAAGCAGCGATCAAACAATGCTTCAAGGCCGGATTAAAGCCTATAATGATTACTGGTGACCACCCCGACACGGCATTTGCAATTGCAAAAGAACTTCGAATTGCAAAAAATAAAAATCAGGTTATGACTGGTGCACAACTTGACAAGCTTTCAATTTCTGAGCTTGCAAAAATAATTGATAATTTCAGCGTTTTTGCACGTGTTTCACCCGAACACAAATCTAAAATTGTAAAGGCTTTCAAAAAACAAGGGCATGTTGTCGCAATGACTGGTGATGGTGTTAATGATGCGCCAAGCATTGCCGAAGCAAACATTGGAATTTGCATGGGGCAAACCGGAACCGATGTCACAAAAAGTGTTTCCGACCTTGTCATTACTGACGACAACTATTCAACAATTATTGTTGCAATCAAGCAAGGAAGAACCATTTATTCAAACATTCAAAAAATAATTTTATTTTTGCTTTCAACAAATGCAGTTGAAGTTCTTGGAATTTTCATTTCCACAATTGTTCTTCGAGATTGCATCTTCCTTCTCCCATCGCAAATTTTATTTATAAACCTTGTAACTGACAGTTTTCCAGCATTTGCCCTTGGTCTTGAAAAACCTGAAAAAAACATTATGGATCTGCCACCACGTTCTTCAAAAGACAATTTATTTTCTGGAAAAATTGGAACAAGCATTCTATATCAATCGGTTGTTCAAACCTTTATTGTTTTGATTGTTTTCGTTTTCTCAGTTCACAGCTTTGGCAACAAAACTGCAAGCACAATGGTGTTCATTATAATTTGCCTGATGCAGATCATTCACAGCATCAACTGCAAAACAACCGAAAGCATTTTCACAATCAACATATTTAACAACCGCAGTTTTAACATCAGTTTCCTTGGACTTTTGGCATTGATCTTGACAGTTGCATTTGTTCCTTTCTTGCAAACTGCATTTGGGATTGTTCCGCTTTCTCTTTATCAATGGATAATTGTTATTCTTGCAAGTTTAAGCATTATTCCACTTGTTGAAATTTGCAAATTCTTTGTTAACCGCTATTATCATAAACACGAAAAACATGAAGTAAAAACAACTTCTATCAAAGCTTTAAAACAAAAGATTGAAGCAAAAAAATAACACACAAAAATTATAAGCATGAAAAAAGAGAGCAATCTTGCTCTCTTTTGTTTTTCATCTAGTTCATCGTGATGACAACGCCATTTGTCCCCGTGCCATCAATGTTATATTCAAATGAAAGGTCGCCAAGAAATTCAATTCCTGAAAGCAATACTTGGCCACAAGCTTCAATCATTTTATCTTTTGTCATTTCATCTTCTGGCGGGAAAATGAAACTTATCATGAGATCAATCAAGATGTCACTTTGTTTTGCTGTTCTTCCATTGATTCCCATTTCTTTCTCGTCAATTTTCCAGTTTCCGTCTTCACCAAGAGAAATTGAATAGTTAACAGTGATATAAATTGTTTTTGGAATGATCATATTCAAAAGGAAAAGCGGAGTGTCCATTGCTTTTGCCATTTGCTCTCTAACAAGTGATGTATCAATTTTAAAAGTGCTTGAAATGTCTGCACTGTTGTTTGAATATGTGAAATTCTCGCCATTTTGCACAGGTTTTGGGTTAACAATAAATTCAAGAACTGTAATGCTGATGTCTGAAAGATAATTAAGGTTTTGAAGATTGCTTTCAACAACTCCACTTGCTAAAATATCATTCAAAATGCAACCAAGTTCCTTGTCTGTGAAATGATAAACTCCCGCTTGAAGAGTTGCTTCACCTTTTGAAACGCCAACATAATCAATTTTGCCTGTGCCTTCTTCTTTTGGAAAGCCAGCACCAACAAGTTTTTTATTTGCAGAAGTTTCATCAGCCTTTGTATATCCATTTGTGATAATTTCAGATTCTTTTGGGCTGTTATAAAGTGTTTGCATCATTCCAACAAGTTCGCCAAGATCATGAATTCCATATTGAGAAAAATATTTTGGAACAACAAGTCGGTCAATTGCAAAATATGCACCAAAACAAATTGCAACCAAAATTGCAAGCACCATTGTAAGTTTTAAAAAAAATCCAGATTTTTTGTGTTGTTTCATATTTGCCTAGTTAACAATGTTATAGTTAATTTGTCCACGAAGAAGCAAAAATAAACAAATTCCAGCAATAATAATGCCGATGATAATTCTCAAAATGCTAAAACGTCTTTTGAACAATTTCATTTTTCCTTCTCCTTGAATAAATATTATCTTTTTAACAATAATTTGTCAAGCATCTATTCCTTTGCATAAATTATTTTTATAATCTGCTCGGTTTTAGATGTGATTTTAACGTTTTCTGAGATATCCATTCCTGCAACTGCCAAAATTTTGTTTCCGACAGCAAGAACAGGAATTAAATCTCTTTTATTTCTTTCAACCTTTTTATCGGTGAAATAGTCATTAAGTTTTTTTGTTCCACTTCCAAACTTTGTGAAAAGATCTCCATCTTTTCTTGTTCTCCAAACTGCTGAAAATGGAATTTTCGCAAAATCAAGATAATGATTTCCATCACCAAACTCGGGGTCTTGCTTGTCTGTAATGTTAATGGCATATATTTTTCCAAAATTTTTAAATGCAACCTCACCAAGAACAAATGGTTGTTCGGTTTGTTTTTCATGTTTTTTACGTTTTGAAATTATAACCCCATCATAAACCTTAATGCCATAAAGAGAGCAAGGGAGCGAAACACTTGAGCCACTTTTCATTTTAAAAAGTTCACACACTGCCTTCATGTGTTTTTGTTCTATGTCTGCAAAAATACCAAGCTTTTCAAATGCTTTTTTAACAAGCCTCATTTTCAAAGCATCGGCTTTTTCATCTGCTTCTTGTAAAATTTTCACTTCATTTTTGCCCGAAACAATAAATTTTTCAGGAACTTGACTTTCAATGAAATCGTCATCAACTTTGCAACGTTTTGCAAACTCACAAAGAGCATTGATTGCCCCAGGATATATCTTTTCAATTTCCGGCAAAACTTGATGGCGAAGAAAGTTTCTTCTATAGTTCACATCATTATTTGTTGAATCTTCAACACTTAAAACACCATGATGTTTGTTATATCCTTCAATATCCTTTCGTGAAAACTCAAGAAGTGGACGAATAATATTTCCTGAAACACTTGCCATTCCACTTGCACCTTTAATTGAGCTTCCACGAAGAATGTGCATTAAAATTGTTTCAGCCTGGTCATCTTTATGGTGTGCAACAGCAATTTTGTTTGCATTTTCTTCTTCAAGAACCTTTGCAAATGCATCATAGCGAAGTTCTCTTGCGCCTTGCTCAATGCTTTTGTTAAACTTTTTTGCATATTCCAAAGCTTTCACGGTTTTGCAAACAAACTTAATTTTGTTCTTCTCGCAAAAATCACGAACAAATTTTTCATCTCGATCAGCTTCTTCATCTCGAATATTATGATTAACATGAAGAACAACAAGTTCAAAATCAGTGTCTTTTTGTTTTTCCATCATAAGAGAAAGCAAACACATCGAGTCTGCCCCACCGCTGCAAGCAACAACAACCCTGTCACCTTTAAAAACATATGCGTTAAGTGCATTTGAATCAAGTTCCATATTCTTTTTCCTTCGCACATATTATAAATGTTTTTAGCTTTAAAATCAAGCACTATAATTATTTGCGGAAATTTTTAGAACAATCACAGTCATATCATCTTCATGTTTTGTTCTTGACTGTGCTTCTTCCATAATATCATCGGCAAGAAGTTGAATGTTTGAAATATTTGAATTGTTAACATAGCATACAAAGTCTTCAACCTTGTCAAAACTATCAACAATTCCATCACTTGCCAAAACAACAATGTCTTGTTCTTTTAAAACCGTGCTTTGAACATTAAGCGCCGGAAGCGAGGTAACACCAAGTGGCAAACTGTCTGAATATATCATTTTGCATTGATTTTGCGATTTTACAACACTTACTGATGCTCCAACTTTAACAAAGTCGGCAACCCCAACTGAAAGGTCAACAATGCAAGCATCAAGTGCAACAAAACTTTCTTCTTCTCTTGGAAGCAAAATTTTGTTTATGCTTGAAACAATGGTTTCGCTTGAAAAACCAACCTTGTAAAAATTTTCAACCAAACCAAGTGCACTTGTTGCAATTTTGTTTGCCTTTTCACCATGCCCCATGCCGTCACTAATTGCAAATAAATATCGATTTCCATCAATTTTTAAAATTGCAGAAGTGTCTCCCGACACTGATGAATTTTCCTTTGCACTTGATGCAAAACCAATTGCAAGTTTATATTTTTCGCTTGGCACAAACTCAGCAATTGTCCAACCGGAATATTTAGACATTTTCCGTTTCTCGACAGAAAAATCAATGCGAAAAACTTTTTTAAGCCCCTTTAAAATTCCAGGAAGCAAGATGTCTTTGTTTCGTATGACTGCAACAACTTTTTTTACACCAAAATCATCTTTTAAAACCACACATTCATTTGCAACCACACCGTTTTCTGCAAATACGTCAAGAACTTCTTTTGCTTTTGTTTTATCTATTTTTAAATCTGAAAAAGATGTTTTCGCAAGTTCTTTAAAAATTCCTGCGGTTGAGCCCATTTGCTCACTCATCATGATTTTCCCTTTGTTGTTTTCCTTCACTGTTTTTTCATATTCGAAATAGTTTTTTAAACTTGAATTAACTTCGAAAATCACACTTGAAAGGCATGCACATTTTTCAGCAAAAAGATTTGTTGCATCTAAAATTGTTACTTTTTGTTTTTCCATTCCAAACTCAAAAAGTTTTTCAAGTGACTCTCGCATCTTCTGATTTTCTCTACAAAAAATTCGTTTTTCACAACACGAACATACTTTGCATATCAAATCATCTGCAAGCATTTCACAAGCACCTTTTCGCTCAGCTGAGCCAAGCGAAAGATTTCTATATTCATTTTGCATTTCAAGAAACAAATTTTGCACAAGCATAAGACGATTTTTCACTTTTTCTCGCTCTTCAAAAATCATAAATTCGGAAATCAAATTTCCTTCATAGCTGAAACTGAAATTTTTAAATTTTTGAAATAATTTGTTTGGAATAAATAAAAAAACTAAAACCGCAACCACAAGTGGACTCAAACAATAAAAATCATAAACGGCATAAACATTAAAAAAGAAACCAAACAAAAGGTCAATCAAAATCACCGAAATTGAAACGAAAATCCTTTTTGAATCTTGAAGCAAAGCAGCAGCAATCGCAAAACTTACAAACACCGCCATATAAACAAGCGAAGAACAATAAAAAGCAAAACCAAGCCCCGCAAGCGATGCAAGACTTAAAGTTATTGTTTTTGAAAAGCTTCTTGAAACAAACAATATTAAAAGAGTTACAATTGCAATTGAAATGTTAACATGCACAATAAAAATATTTGCAATTCCACAGAAAAATGCGATGCAAAAAACCGAAAAACAAACAGTTTCATCTGCCCGAAATCGACTTTGAATTCCACGGCTGAAAACTGCACCAAACCCAACATAAAAAACATAAACAAAACAAAGTGTTGCTGCCATGTTTGCAAGTGAAAGTATCAGTTTCTCAGTTGTTCCAATATTAAAATATAAAAACGCACTTTGACTTATAATGGCAAAAATTAAACAAGAAACTAGATTGATTTTCTTTTTTAAAATTTTGCAAGAAATATATAACAAAACAATGCAAAAGAACACCGACACACTTATGATTAACCCTTCAAGAGTCAAATTATTTATACTTGAAGAAACAAAAAACTCAAGAGCAATCAACAATCCGTTTTTATTTAAAAGAAGCATCGCAAAAGCCATTGCAACCAAAAAAGGATTTATAAGTTGCAAAATTTTTGCTCTTCCAAGAACAAGAAAACACAGCAAAAGTCCAAAATGTTCAAAAACTTCATTTTTGTGTTTTGAAAACCACTCTTTAAAACGTTTCATAGCAAAAGTGTAACAAAAAACAAGCCAAAAGGAAAAAATAAAATCAATCAAACCATTGCCATTTTTGACGAAATATGACACATTTAAACGAAAACAAACAATCGTTTTTTCTTTACACAAATTCTTCAGTTTGCTATACTGAAAGCAAGGAGAACAAAATGAAAAAAATCTTATCCTTCTTTTTAACCATCATCATGATTTTCACATGCGGAGCATTGCTTTCAAGTTGCAAAGAGCAAAGTCCACAACTTGAAACGTCATCAAGTGTTCAAAATCTTGTTGTTTTGATAGGTGACGGCATGGGAGAAAATCACATTAAAAACGCAAAAATGAAATATGGAATTGAATCTTTAGAATTTGAAAACGATTTTAAGTGTAAAGTTAACACCGATTCAAAAACTCTTATCGGGCCAACAGACAGTGCCGCCGCAGCAACTGCAATGGCAACCGGAAAATCTGTAAAAAATAAAGTTGTAAGCAAAGACGGAAACAAAAATATTGAAACAATTTTAGAATATGCTTCAAAAAATGGAATGAAGACTGGGGTTGTCACAACCGACACTCTCAGCGGAGCAACACCAGCGTGCTTCTCATCACACGCAAAAGAACGTGGTGACTCACTCGACATTTTGCTTGGACAACTTGAAAGCAATGTTGACTTATTCATTGGTCAAACCAACAGTGAATATATTTCTCATGCTTCAGATTTCAGAAACAAAGGATATACAGTTGTTGAAAATTTCACCGACCTTAAAGAAACTAAAAATGACGAAAAAGTTGTTGCCCTTCTTGATAATATTAAATCAATATACAATGAAGAACTCAACAATCAAACCGACTTTTCAGAAATTGTAAATTTTGCAACAAGTCATCTTGAAAATGAAAATGGTTTTGTTTTAATGGTTGAATGTGCACACATTGACAAGTTCAGTCACAAGAAAAATCTTCTTCCTGCCCTTGCAGAAGTTCACACACTTTTTGACGTTGCAAACACTCTTTATGCCTATGACAAAGCTCATGACAATAACACTGCAATCATAATTACAGCTGACCATGAAACCGGTGGGCTTGCTCTTGCACGAGACAAAAAATATCTTGAATCTTCAACCGGAAATTCGCTTTATAAGAGAAGCGGCCATACTAACACGAACGTTAATCTTTATGTTCACAATGTTAAATTTAAAAACCAAGCAACAAAAGTTAAAAACACTTTTGTTTTCACAATTTCAAAATTCGTTATAGACAATCGCAAAACTGCATAGGAACAATATGGAAAAACAAAGACTCGACAACATTTTAAAAGACCTTAACATTTTTGAAAGCAGAGAAAAGGCACAAAAAGCAATAAAACAAGGACAAGTGAAAGTGAATGGAAAGGTTTACACTTCCCCTTCGCAAAAATTCGATATTCTTTCACAAGAACAAATTGAAATTCAAGAAGAAGCAAACAAATATGTTTCTCGTGGAGCTTTCAAACTTGTTAAAGCTCTTGAAACCTTTAACATTTCTGTTTCTGGAAAAATTGCAACCGACATTGGTTCTTCAACTGGTGGATTTTCTGATGTTTTGCTTCAAAACAACATTAAAAAAATCTATGCAATTGATGTTGGGAAAAATCAACTTCATGAAAAAATCAAATCAAACAAAAAAGTTGTTTCAATGGAAGAAACCGATTTCAGAACAATCAAAAAATCACAAATTGCAGGGACAAATCTTGTTGTCATTGATGTTTCTTTCATTTCCATTCTTCCAATTATTCAAAAACTTAAAGAGCTTTTTAAAAATGCAGAAGTTGAAATCATTTCTCTGATAAAGCCACAATTTGAATGCGGAAAGGACATTGCAAAAAAATATAAAGGTGTCATCAAAGACCCAAAAATTCATAAACAGATTATAAAAAACGTGCTTTCTTTCTGGCAAGAAAACGGATTTAAAATTAAAGACATTACAGTTTCACCAATCAAGGGCGGCGATGGAAACATTGAATATTTACTCTATACAGCAAACACTGGTGAATCAATCACAATTTCCGATCAAGACATTGAAAAACTAATTATTGAAGCTTTTGGTTAAAACTTAAAAAACAAAAAACACTGCAATTGCAGTGTTTTTTTAAACTTCATATTCATATGTTCCCGGACCATCAAGAACTGTTTCAATTTCCATATATGTTCTGAAACTCCAGTTTTAACCTTTGCTTGTTTTGAAAGTTCAGCGACAAATTGATTATAAATTTCTTCAGCTTTGTCGGGCTTTGCAGAGTTGATAAAATCTGGGCGATTAGTTCCTTTAAGTGAAGCATAAAGGGTAAAATTGCTCACAACCATGATTTCCCCATTTATGTCAAAAAGATTCTTGTTTGTTTTTCCATTTTCATCGTCAAAAATTCTAAGTTTTAAAATTTTATCTGCAAATTGTCTAACCTTTGAAATGTCATCAGAAACCGAGACACCAAACAAAACAAGCATTCCATTTTGAATTTCACTAAATTTTTCACCTTCGCTGTAAAGTGTTGCTCTTTTAACTTTTTGAATTATTGCTTTCATTTTTTCTCCTTTAAACACATTGCAAAATATGCTTCTTTCTTTCCTTGAACTGGACAAATATTAAACCTTTTATAAATATTAACAATATTGCTATTTCCAAGCCAACCAATTTTGTTTGTCATTCCCCGTCCATAAGTATTTGTGAAAATTGGAACAACTTTTGAATAAATTCTTTGAACATTCGACATGGTGTTTAATTTCACTCATGTTTTCATTATAACACACCATTCACAAAAAAACAAATTCTTTCTTTTCAATAAAAAAACCACCAAAATGGTGGTTTTTGTTATTCATCTTCGCCAAGTTCAAAAAGCGAAAGTTGAGTGTATCCATTTTTACTTTCAGGATTAAAGGTTCTAACCCCTTCACCTTGAGTTGTTGCACTTGCCAATTTTGCTGGAGCTTTTGATTCCACGATTTTTTTGTCAAGTGGTGGAACAAGTTCATATTTTGGAATTCTTGAAAGTTCGTCAAGGTGCACCAAGTCAACAAGCCATTCACCAGCTCTGCGATATCCTTGTGCATATTGATCTTCTCTTCTATATTTCAAAACAATATCCATAAGTTCTTCATTCATTTTCTTTGTTTTAACAAAACATGAAAGTTTTTTTGCAATGTCTTCAACAGTTCCGGTGTAAGATGCATCTTTAAGTTTATATTCAACCATAGAGCGGAATATTCCAAGCATTTTTGATGTTACACTGGTTTTATATTCTCTTGGTTCTCTTAAATAATATTTCAAAAATAATGAAGAGCCCTCATCATATTCTGGAAATGATGGAACACCAAGTTTTGAAACGCAAGAAGAAGCAGTTCTATAAACTCTGTCTTCAGAAGAGCGATATAAAACTCTTGCAACAGACATTCCGTGATAATCTGCCAACTCTTCCATTTCATTGATGAAATCATGTTGCAAATCAGCATATTTGCAAAGATATTGAAAACGAATTTTCTTTGTTGGCTCGTCTAAGATTGATTGTTCATATAACCCAACATTGAAGAAAGCTTTATTAAATTGACTGAAATAGTTTGATGCATTGTCTTTAAACCATTCAAAGGTTGAAAGTTTGTTACGATTGTTGTCGCTTGTTTCTGTTTTAACAGCACAACGATTGAAAAGACCAATAACAAAACTTTGTTGTTCTGTTGTGAGATCTTCATATTTCATGTCTTTGATATAATTTATCAAAATGCTAAGACGGCGATTTGTCATTGTGTCAATATCCTGAGTATATAAAACAGGAATTTTTGACTCAAACTCATCAATCGCTTCGGTTGAAACACCATCTTTTCTGCGATCCATTGCATGAAGAAGTGCATAAAGTTTGTCGTTGCTTATTTTTGTAATGTTTGTTTTAAACATTGTTTCAACAAACCCATCAAATTCTGGAAAATTTGCTTTAACGTCATATCCTTCATTCAAAAGGTCAACATAAAGCTCAACTTGTTTTTTCAAAATGTCAGAAGAAACACGTTGATTTGGATCAAACATTAAATAGAGTTTGCGAGTGATACCATAATCTCTCTTTTTAAAATCCTCACTTTTAATGAATTTTTTAACCCTTCTAAGGTTCCATTCTCCTGATTCATCACTGTTAAGATAAGAGTTTAAACCCTGAACACCTTCTGTAAGTCCTGAGAAGAAAATTTCTTGTGAATCTGCCATATCGCACCCCTATATTTAATTGTAATTCTATTTTACCATATATTTTTCAACATTTCAAGCCCCAATTTTAAGCCAAATCTAAATGAAAAAAGTGCGAACAATTATTCCGCACCCATCTCATTTTCGTTATCATTTGTTTCTTTTTCAATTTCTTGCTTTAAACTGTTTTTTGAAATTTCGAGTTCTGAATTTGCACACTCTGAATGGTTGTTTTTTAAAATTTCAATATTATTTCTTTTCAAGAAATTTTCAACCATTTCAATGTTAAGTGCCTGAATAAGCTTACTTGTATGGATAAGGTTATCATCTGGCAAAATGCCTTTGATTGGGCGCATGTCGTCATCAATAACAACAAAACGCTTTGTCATTTTTTGCCCAAGTTTTCTTGCAAGTGGTTTTTCAAAAAGGCGAAGAAAATATCTTTGATTTTTCTCTGTGTGCCCCTTTTCAGAGTTATACATATATTCTGCAATTTTCACCCCACGAGGTTTGTTCACACATTTTAAATGTGTCATGTGTGGATTATATTTGTCAATATCATAACCCGCAGAATAAAAGAAATTTAAACAATCTTGCCAGTTGGTGCGTCTTCTTGAAGTTATAACAAGATCTGCATCATATTGAGCATTCAAACTATCCATCAGAATTGTAAGTGCTTTCCCACTTTCTGGATTCATTTCAATTAGATATCTATTTCTATTTTTAAGGTCTTTCATGTCCCAAAGTGTTCCGTCAATATCAAGAAAAACGTAAAATTTAGGTTTCATATTCTCTCCTTTTGAAAGATTATACAATATTTTCTTTTGCTTTTCAAGACACAACAAATTTTTTGCAAAAAAAATATGCGGAATTTCTTCCGCATATAAATTTTTTAAGCATTAACTCCAAACAAAGCAAGCAAAGCATTTTGTTCTGCTTCAGTAAGGCTACTATTTCCTTTGATTGATTCTGTAAGGTTTGTTTTTGTTCCTGCATCAAGTTTTGTGAAATCAAGATTTCCAACTTTGCTGCCTGATTTTGTAAGGTTTTCTTTGATTACTGTTGAATTTGCAATTGATTCTACAAGTTTGTCTGTGTCTGTTTTTTCCAAAGTTACTTCAGTTTGAGAGCTCATAACTTTGTTTGCAACGTTATAAACTTCTGAAATAGCGTTAATATCTTTTTGAATATCTTCGCCAGCTTCTGCACTGTATTCGTGGTTGATTACAGAAGAAATTGTTTCTTTCACAACCCCAGCAGTTGTTTCGTCAAGTCCAAGCTTTTTCATAGTTTCTTCGTTGTCAAGAATTTCATTGACAGTGCCTTTCAATGTTTCGTTATCTTTAAGACCATTGATGATTTCACCAATGTTATCTGGAGTGATTTCTGTCTCTGCATTTTTAAGATCTTTTGCAAGAACAAGTGCATTTTGAACGGCAACAAATGTGTCTTCCATTTTAACTGTTGGATCATTCCAAACCGCTGTCATTTTTTCTTTGAATGATGCCATGATTGTTACATCAGCACCAACAACAAAGTCAGAATCCATAAGTTTTGTCATGATTGAAAGTGAACCTTCAGACAAAAGTTTAGAACTGCGAAGTCCGTCAAATGCTCTTCCAAGAGCAGCAAAATCAAGACAATCAAGAGCATTTTTACCTTCTTTTGTGCCTTTGTTGATTCCGTCATAAAGTCTTAAAACATTATTGAATACGTTTTGAAGAACAAGTTTTTCAGTTTGCCATTCTTCAACTGTAAGTTTACCATGAATTTCAGGAGCATCAGTAATGTTAAGAGCAGTATAAACTTTGCTCATTGCAAGGTTAATAATATCTGGCAAACACTCTTTAAGAGTGCTGCTGTTTAAAGAAAGATCAATGATGTTTGAAACAAGGTTTTCATTTGTGTCTTTCAAAAGAACTTCCATAAGATCGCCATTGTGTTTAACAGCAGTAACAATTCCTGATGTGCAGCAAAGTTTCATGACATCAATTGAAGTGTCAATATCTTTTTTAAGTTCTTCACTATCTTCTTGAGTTGCAAGGTTAAGAAGAAGTGCATCAAACACACGGTTTGTTGCAGCATCACCAAAATCTGGTTTTGCAATTCCACAGAACTTTCTATCTTCTTCTGCCAAGCTTGTGTCTGACCAACGAGTTGCAGCTTTTGGAACAAGTTCTGAAACAACCCCAGAAAGAACTGGAGATGCATAAAGCTTGTCAAAAGATTCTTTAACATTATCATAGGTTTCTGCATTTTCAATGTCGGCATCGCCATAAACCAAACCAGAAAGTCCTGGATATGCAGAAGCAACAACTTTAACTTCATTTCTGAGTGAAACTTCAAGATCTCTGTCTTTAACGGTTGTAAGGTTATCAAACATTGAAACTGACAAATCTTGAATTTTAAGAGCCTTCATAACTTTTACAATCCAAACTTTATCAAATGCATCAACATATTTTCCAGTTTCGTCTGTAACGTCATAAACTGTTTGTTTGATGTTTTTATTGTTTTTCTCTTCTTCAGAAGTTCCGCCTGAGCCCTCTCCTCCTGGAGTTTCACTTGAGCTTCCACCTCCTGGAGTTTCGCCTGAGCCCTCACCTCCTGGAGTTTCACTTGAACCTTCTTCATTTACTGTATATGTAAAACCAGATGCAGATTCTTCAGTGTTTTCACTTGTAGATGCAGCTGCTTGTTCTGCGCGAATTGCTTCAACCATTGGACGAGATGTTTCAACAACTCCAAAAATTGGAACCATTAAAACAATTGCAACCAAAAAGCCTTGAACTATTCCGATAACGGCACCAACAAATTTGTGACGATCTTTGTCGCCCATTTTCTTCTTAGAGAAAAAGATTCCAGCAATGATCCAATAAATGATCATAGAGAACCATTTGAAAATAAAGAAGAAAGCAATAAACAAAACAACATTTGCAAGCATTTGTGGAACAAGAGTAATCACAGATGCAAGTGTTGGGCTTGACTCTATAAGATCTTGAACAATTGGAACTTGCTCAATAAGATCAATGATAAGATCACCAAGTGTGACAGCCGAAACCCCACCAATATTGATGTTGAGTTTTGAAATGTCCATTTTTAAAACCGCAGTTGTAATTGATGGCACAACAAAGAAAGCTAAAACTGTTACAGCAAGCACTATAATAAATCTTACAAGAGATTTAGAAAAGCCTCTGAACCAGCCAAACAAGAAGCCAAGAATGATGCAAACCAAGAACAAACTTACAATGGCGGTTGGAATTAAACCTGCATTCATAAAAATACCTTCCCTATATATGATAATTTAATTATATATTATAAAATCAAAAAATACAATGATTTATGACCAAATTATAAACAAAAAACCTAAAAACTAATCAAAATTTAAACAACAACACTCGTTTTCATCTTCACTTTGAAACCATATTTTTGTATATAATATACGAAAATTGTGCAAGTTGCACAAATATTTCATATAAAAAAACACCGTCATATCCGGTGTTTTTATCATTCATCTTTTGCAATTTCTTCAATTGTTTTATCAATGTTTATGCCATTCTCAACATCTGAAACAACAGTGTCAATGTTAACATAGTTTTCCACAATATTCTCTAAAATTCTCATGATATTAAGTTCAAATGGCTTCATTGCTTTACCCTGAGATTTCCCCATTGTTTGCTTTGTTCTTGAAAGCCCCCACGCACAAAAATCTGCAACTTGAAGATTTTTCTCTTTTGCTGAAGATTTGAAGCAAATTGGAAGACCTTCTTCATAAAGATATTTCAAATTCACATCTGCCCCATCTCTCATTATTCCTTCATCGCATACAACTTTTGAAATATAATCTTCTTCGTCATATTCTTTCAAAAATTTGTTTGCCTTTGTAATGTTTAAAAGTAAACCATATTCTTCTGCACGTTTATTATCTTTTGGTGCAAAGTTGTTTTTGTCTATAACAATGTCATATAAATCAAACAAACTCTTATATTTTTTAAGATTCGATTTTGTTATTGTTTGAGTAATGATTGAAATATCAAAAGCTTGAACAAGTGCAGCAAAATGAGCCATATACATGAGAGAATCCATAGATTCAAGTTTTTCAAACCCATTTCTTCGGTTAAACATGTCTGTGAAATGAAACTCTGAAACATCATATTTATCTTTCAATTCTTTTGAAAGTTTTGAAATTTCATTTTCAAGAGCAGGCACATTTGGCTTCGCAACCAAGCAACCAACAATTGAAACAATTTCATCATCAAGATTTTTAGAATTGCCCTGTTTCACAAATGCAGTGTCATCGACATATAAAACATATTCCATATTTTTTTCTCCGCAAAAATTATAACACTTCTTATTGTCGTTTTCAAGAGCAAATTTTTCAGCAAAAAAAATTGACGAGTTGCCCCGCCAATTTTATTTTTTATTCAATGTTATTCGCCCGCTTTTTGCAAATCTGCAAGAAATACGTTGCATTCAACAACAATTTTCATTCCTAAAAGTTCAATTGCAACATAAAATCTTACATATTTAACAGGTTGCTCGTCTTCGGTTTCAAAAACTTCAAGAGTGTTGAGCCCATCATTAATTAAATTTTTATGGTCTGCATCAAAATAGAAATTATCAATCAACACGGAAGAGATTGTAACATCAAGATATTCTTTGCCTTTAATGGTTTTGATTTCTGAAAGCATTGCTTTCCCGAAATATCCATTAAAAATAAGATTTTCAGAACTATCATCAATAATGAAATCGCCATTAAAATCACGGTCGCCGCCTTCAACTTCTTCAAATCTTTCTTCAAGTGTAACCTTGCCTGCACCCTTGCCTGCACTTACAGTTGCAAATGGCTTTCCAAGACTTTCACCAGTAACGATGATTTGATAGGTCTTGCTTGTCCCATTTGGTGCAATAACTGTCATGTTATATGTCCCAGCAGCTTCAAAATATGCTTCAACATATTCTAGGTATTGTTGTGTTGACGCAATAATAAGCTTTCCTTCTAGATCTTCAATTCTAACAAGCGATTCTTCATTTGATGTGAAAATTGCAAGGTTTTCAAGTTGTTTTAAATTTTCAACATAAATTTTTCCATCTTCAATTTTACATTTTCTGTCTTCACCAAAATATGAAACAATCTTAACTCTGTCTATTTCTGCATTCCCATCATAAATTCCAGAAACTGCTTCATAGATATAACAAACCTCTTCGTTTCCATTATTGTTAAAGACCACACGATAACCAAACAACTTATCATCGGTGATAACAAGTGAAACATTTTTCAAAGTATAGCCTTCTTTTGGAACAATAGAATTTTCAACATATTGTCCGTCAGTTAATATTGCTCTGAAATTTGCAAGTCCACAACCACCAGCATAGTTGTTTGATCGAAGATATATTGTATTTCCATCTCTTAAATATTTAGAGCTAAATTTAATGTTTGAAGAATTTTCAACAAAATTTTCAATGTTCTTTGAATAGTTAACAATAAGATTTGTGCTATATGTGATGGTATAATTATTATAAAGTGAATATGTAAAGCTGATTGGAACTCTATACATTCCGAATTCTGCAAATGTTACAGGGTTTCCGTTATTTATCACATATTTAACCAACGAGTTATATCCTTTTGCTGCTTCTTCAAGTTTGCCAGGATCATCAATACGAACATAGAAAGAATAATAATCAATTTGATTTTTAAGAGTATTTTTCTCCCCCATGAAACTTACTTCATCAAGAAAACCATAATATACTTTCACTGTTTCAAGAACATTTTCACCATCTTTAACAACTATAAAGAAATATTCTTTTCCATTTAAGTTTGAAAAATCAGTAAATTCATTTCCATTTTTATCTTTAAGAACAATTGTCAAATTTTGATAGCCTTGTTTAAGATTTACAGTAACTCTGTTGATGATTCCAGAAAAACTTGAATCTGAACCAACTTGATAATAAACTTGTTCTTCGTGCTCTGTATATTCATTAATGCGATTCACATAAATGCTTTCAATTCTTGTGAACTGATTGATATTAACTTCAATAATAGAAACAACTTGTTTGTTTTCTTGAATTACAAACATTTTAACATTTTTAAGGTTATTAACAACAACCGTCAAAGAATTGATTGGATATGTTTTATATGCATTTTCATGATCAACCACAACAAGTGATAAATCAAAATTTTCAAGTTCATTTGAAAGAACAACCGTAATTGAATCTTGGTCTTCTTTAAGATCAATATCAAAATCATTTTCATATAAAGTGATGTCTTCTTGTTTTCCATCAATTATAACTGATGTTGCATAGAAATATGCTTCAACGTCTTGTGAAAACAATGAACTTATATCATTTTCTTTTTCATAAACATAGACATAAACCTTGTTTTCTCCGCTGCCAACAACAAATCTGCCATCTTTAACAACTTTTTCGTTAATTTTCAAAACCATTGTTTTATCTTTCAAAACAAATTCGAAAGTTGAACCAACGCAAGTTTTTTTAAGTTCCAAAAATTCACCAGTAGAAATTATTGTTTCTGTTCCGCCAAATGGAGTATATTTTATTGTTTCAAAAACATCTCTCTCAACTTTAATTCTTTGAGTGATGTTATTGGTTGTTCCATCTTCCCACTCACAGTTATCTTGGCTTTTTAATGCGAATTCAAGATATGTGTTAACTGGTTTTTCAAATGTTATTGTGTTTGTGTTTTTATCACCATTATATAAACAGCAAAATTTGAAAACTTCTTCTGCGTTTTCCCATGAAATTGTAAGTGGTCCAGTAAGTGGCATAAGAGCATAGTTTGTTTTGTAATATGGAACTTTAACTTTTGCTTTTGAAATTGTCCAAACAAAATCTTTGTCTTCAGTTGTTCCATCAAACCAACAAGCACTACCCCCTGCTTTAAAACCAATTTTAACATTATAGGTTCCTGCATTAGTTTGAAGAACAAAATCTTGTCCATCTTTAATTTCCATTAATGCCACGTCAAAGCCTATAAGGTTTTCAGCTTTTAGTTCGATTGTTTCACCGGTAAATTGCATTTCTTTTTGTGTTGGCAAGAAAAATGCTTGATTTGCAGAAACTGCAAAATCTTTTTCGACAGATTTATAGTTTGTGTTTGCTGGAGTATAAACAACTGTATAATTGTTTGTTCCAACACTTAAAACTGTTTCTGGATTTTTCCATGCAAAGTTTTCTGGAAGTGCAATTTTTGAAAGAGTGTCGGTTGAAAGATATGTTTCTGAAATTGAAACCAAATTCCAATCAACATCTGGTTCTGCTTGCAAAATTTTGACATCTATAACTTTGTTTACAGCTTTATATGTTTTTGTTTCTGGAATTAAAACTTGAACACGATAATCCCCCGCATTCCTTGGAAACTCTGCAAGTCTTGTTCCCTCTTTAAACCATTCAATCCTCATTCCTGCATCATTTGTTGCAGAAATTCCAAGGGCATCGGTTGTGAATGGTTGCCCGTCATATGTCTTTGAAGAATTTTGAATTGAAACCAAATTTTCAAGTTTATTTATTTTAATGTTAATTTTAACTGTATTAAATTTTTTATATTTGATTTCAACTTGATATTCGTCACCTGGTGAAATTGTTTCTTTAATGTTGCTTGAAATTTCAAGACTTGAAAGGTCAAGTTTTTTGTCTGCCTTCTTTTTAAGCTTTACATAAGCTTGAATGTTACCTTCAATATCAATCGTTTCGGTGCTATCAAAACTAAGATTCAAAGTTCCACCTTGAATTTGAACGCCATTATAAACAACATAAAAGCCTGTTTCTTTTGGTTTGCAGCCTGTGAAAACAAATGCACATGGCAAAATTAGAATCACAGCAAAAGCAAACAAAATAAATTTAAGTTTCTTTTTCATGTTCCCTCCTTTTAAAACACAACGGTATTTTATACTCTTTAAGTATAAGGGAAATAAAAAATTTGGTCAACCATAAATGCCATATAAATGAAAATTATAAAAACATATTTCATAATATTTTGTCAATTGTTAAAACGTGAACTTTTAAAAACTATTTGCCAAAAAAAATTAGGTTGTGATATCATATCTTCAAAAGGAGAAAATCATGTTAGTTTGGCAAACAATTGATCTTGAAAATGAAAAACTTGACAACCAAGAAATATTGAACAAATTTTTTCTTTCTCAATATAATTCATTTCATCAAGAAAAAATGCAAAATCAAACAAAAGCATCATATGTTCTTTTAAAAAGAATGTTTGCTGAGCTTCAAATTGACATTGACGACAAAAAAATTAAAGCAAATCAATATGGAAAGCCATATTTTGTTGATGTTCCTTTATTTTTTAACATTTCTCACAGCAAAAATCTTTGCGCTGTTGCCATCTCAGATAAGCCTGTCGGAATCGACATTCAAGTTGTTTCAAAATGCAACAAAAAGGTTGCACAGCGATATTTTGACAAGAAATCCCTTCTCCGCCTTTATATTTCACCAAACAAAAACAATGCTTTCACAAAAGGTTGGACAACCTATGAAAGCACACTTAAATTGTTTTCATCACTTCGTTTTAAAAGCGGAAAAATTAAAACAACATTTTACAAAGTGAAAGATTGCACAAATTCACAATATTTTGTTGCCGTTTCAGTTTCAAAATAAGCTTTAAATAATTTACAAGAAATTTGCAAAAGACTATAATATATGCAAAGGGGGAAAAATTATGATTAAAGATTATTTAAAGAAAATCAAATGGGAATCACTCTTCACTGCACTTTTCGCAATCGTTATTGGAGTTTTGTTCTTGTGTTTTCCAAACTCTTCAAGCAACGTTTTGTGCTATGCTGGTGGAGCAATCTTCATTGCACTTGGAGCTGTCTATTGCATAAGATATATTTTCAGTGAGAGAATTTTCGGATCATATATCTTCATTTTCAGCCTTCTCATGATTGTCTTTGGAATTTTTTGTCTTGTTAAACCTGAAACAATCATGGCTGTTATCACTGTTGTGTTTGGCATGTTCCTTTTAATTGACGGAATTGTTAAAATGCAAGAAGGAATTGAACTTTCAAGA
>USJH01000002.1 GCA_900554955.1 uncultured Clostridia bacterium
AACGGAACAGGTTCAACAATTGCAGCTGATACAAAAGTTTCAATCACTGCAACCCTCAAGATCTATGCTAAGTGGTCTGCAAACAAATATAAAGTTGCATTTAATGGCAACGGTGGAACTCTTACAAAGACAACTGCCCTTGACACAAACTTCAGCTTTATCGCAAGATATGGAACAACTTATACAATCAGCACATATGTTACTGGTGGTTCAAGAACAGGATACACATTTGCTGGCTTCACATATAATGGAACAGCCTATACAGTTTCAAGCACATTTGAAAACTTGAACAATGGTGTAAACCCATCAACTGCAGATTCAGATATTGCAGCGGCAAACACTGTAACATTTATAGCTCAATGGACAGCAAATAAATATACAGTAGTTGCATATCCTAATGGTGGAGAATTTGAAACAACCACTGGTTGGACAGATGGAACCGAAGCTGGAACAAAACAAAAAACTGTAACATATAATGCAACCTATGGAACACTTCCAACAATTAGACGTTCTGGTTATACACTCCAAGGTTGGAACACTGCTTCAGACGGAACAGGTTCAACAATTGCAGCTGATACAAAAGTATCAATCACTGCAACTCTCAGGATCTATGCTAAGTGGTCTGCAAACAAATATAAAGTTGTATTTAATGGCAATGGTGGAACTCTTACAAAGACAGCTGCCCTTGACACAAACTTCAGCTTTATCGCAAGATATGGAACAACTTATACAGTTGAAACATACATTACAGCTGCTTCAAGAATTGGATACACATTTGGTGGCTTCACATTTGGCGGAAAGGCTTATCAATTGGATAGTTCATTCAGTAATTTGAGCATTGGTGAAAACCCATCAACTGCTGATGCTTCAGTAACAACAACTGTAACACTTAAAGCTTCATGGACTGCAAACACCTATACCGTTGTTTACGATGCAAATCTTGGAACAGGAACAACTGCTTCATCAACACACACATATGATGTTGCTAAAGCTCTTACAGCAAACGGATTCTCAAGAACAGGACACACCTTTGCTGGTTGGGCAACAAGTGCTACTGGCCCAGTTGTATATGCAGACAAAGCTTCAGTAACAAACCTTGTTGCTGATCCTAAGTCAGACGGAACAAGCAAATTTACACTTTATGCTCACTGGAAAGCAAACACCTATACTGTAACTCTTGACAGACAAGGTGGAACAGGTGGATCAACATCTGTAACTGCAACATATGGTCAAGCAATGCCTTCAATCACAGCTCCAACAAGAGTTGGATGCACATTCTATGGATACTATGCTTCAGAAAACGGTGTTGGAACAAAATATTACAATGCTAATGGCTCAAGTGCTCATGCTTGGGATCAAGCAGAAAACAAGACAATCTATGCTCACTGGGTAGTAAATACATATACATTAAGAATTGATCCAAATGGTGGTTATCGAGTTTCTGATAACAGCACAGATATTATTGAAGTTGCAAAAGCTTATGGCACAACTGAAACCGTTACAGAACGTGCAAGAACTGGTTATACATTAACTGGTTATGTAATTTCAAGAACATCTGATGGAAGCACTGCAACAGCAAACATTGGCGGAGCAACAATCACATTTGATTCGTCAACAAAGACTGCAGAGTTCACACAAGGTTCAGTTGCATGTACAATCACAGCTCAATGGACAGCTAACACTTATACAATCACATTCAATAGAAACTATACTTCTACTGATACGACTGTATTGACAACCAAAACCTTCACATATGGATCAACAACAAATACACTTGCTGGTTCATATTCAAGCAATGGTTACAACTTCCTTGGCTGGGATACTGACAGATCAAGAACAACTGCAAGATATTCTGCAAATCAAAATGTTGGTGATACATTCTATTCAGGTGCAACACTTTACGCAATTTGGGGCGCAAAGACTTACACAGTAACCTTCATATATGGTTCATATAGCAAAGACGTAAGCATGACTTACGGCTCAACTCAAACCATCACATATGGCTTCAATGCTTATATGACTGAAGGCAGACGTCACATTGGTTGGAACGCAAACTCAAGTGCTACAACTGCTCAAACAAGCAGATCTGAAGCAAACTATAAGTCAACTGCAACATTCAGCTTCACTTTGACAACTGCAACTGCAGACTTCGGAACAAGTGGAGTTAATGGAACAACTGCAAAAGTTTACGGAATTAGCCAAGCTTCTAAGATTTGGGTTAAATATTACACAAGTGCTTCATCATGGACATCTTCAACCGAAGTTGCTCTTGACACAGCACCTCGTGGAGTTGAATCATTTGGCTCTATCATAACAACATATGCCGGAGCAGACATCAAAGTTCTTATCAGCACAACAGTTGGTGGCAACTATTCAACTAAGAACATTAGTGGAACAGCAACAATCACTGGTGCTTCAAACGTAACATTGACATTTGCTTCTGCAAACAGATTGTTCACTGCAACAACAATGAACATCAAGAACATTACCCTTAAAGGTGATGTATGCTTAACAGTTGCTTCTGGAAAGACTCTTAACATTGGAGACAGCACAGCAACAACTAACACAACAGTTATCTCAGGCGCCGCTCCTGGAACAACTTCAAACACAACAAAATCTATATTTGTTGTAGATGGCGGAACTCTTAACATTAACAGAACATCTATCACTGGCTATACAGTTGGTGTTGCTAGCGGAAATGGTGGAATTATCTATGCAACTAACAGTGCAAAGGTAACTGCATCTTATCTTACAGTTTCAGGTGGAACTGCTAATGGAAACTGCTTGTTCTATGTAAACTCAAGCACAATGAGTGTTTCAAACTGCGACATTACAGTTGGAACAGTTACAACAGCAAGCTCATTTAACGGAATCTTCTATAACGAGAAGTCAACTCTTACTTTGACAAACGGAACAATCAATGCGAATAACACCAGAGTTGTTTATGAAGTTGGTGATAGAAGTTGGGTAAACCCACAACAGCTACAACAACAATCACTGGAACAACCATTATTGGCTCTATTTCTTAAATAAGTGACAAGTCTTGCAGGCGAATGCCTGCAGGACTGTGGCTTTTCAAAGTTTTTTAATTAAACATGAACAATAAGGCCTAAATTCACAATTTAAAGCTGACAAATCAAACCGTTGCGGTTTGGCTATTAAATTTATAATTATTTGCTCTTTAAAACATAACAAAGAGCGCTCAGTTGTGTTTTAAAGTTCGGGTGGTTGTGAAGTTGATAAACAATTCAATATGGCTTGGCAAGTTTGCTTTAAGGGGTGAATTTAGACTTGATTGTTTATTGTTTATGCGAAAGACAAAGATAAAGCTGAATGTCTTGAAGTTTAACTTTCAAATGTAGTTTTAACGTTTTAAAAACTCAAAACTTTGGCAAAAAATAAAATTTAAACCAAGAAAAAGATAAAAACAAAAAACTTGATGAATTAAATGCTGAAAATGCCTTTATTCATTAAATCGTTTAAACTTTTAAAAAGCTTTGAATATTGCATGATACCGGGCAATGTTTGTGGCGCTTATTTTAAATCTGCATGATACCGGGCGGATTTGGAAAAAATCTTTCACATTTCTTTATTTGAAGATACCACTTTTAAAGAAATTGTGTGAAAACGTTTAATTTATTAAAATATGTTTGTTTTAGGAACCTAGAGTGGGGAAAACCTTGGATATCCGATTTAGCACCCTATGTTCCTGGAAAAAACATATATTATGCTGGAATTTTTTGCTTTAATTTATTTATGTTGTAGATTTTTAAATTTTTTATAGATTTATTTATTATTTTTTATCAAGCAATATTGCTTGAAATTTGCCTATGAACATGATGTCATAATTTTTTATCATGGCATTTTTTTTATTTTCGTGCATTTTAGTGCGAAAAAATGAATATATATCTTTAAATGCATAATAAATCAGTTGTTGTTGACAAAAAATGTGTGGTTTGTTAAAATATTGTTGTTGAAAGTAAACAGAATCTTTACTTTAATAAAGGAAAATTTAATATGGAAGTTAAAACAAACAGTTACTATAAAGCAGTTTACATTTTGTGTTTCATTTTTGCTTCTCTTTTGTCGCTTATATGTCTTTTTGGAATTTTGGGAGTGTCAATGAGCGACGACATGTTTGTCCAGATTTATCAAGACTATTTAAATCAAGTTGGCGACCCAGATTTGGCATTAGCCTATGTTAACTCAGTTAAAGTGATGACCTATGTGCTTTTCATTATTGGTTTAATTTGTGCTGGAATGACATATGCAGAAGGCGGAATTTTTGTGAAACTCTCAAAAATGGACGACAAAACAGCTTATGAAAAATATAACTTTGCCCTTGCTTGGGTTATTGTTTCATTCTTCTTCTGCGGAATTTTGATTGCTGGTCTTGCTCTTGCTGGCCTTCTTGCAGTTCAAAAGAAACAAAAGGAAAACTATCTTGCTGGAAATGTTGGTGATGTGAATGTGCAGCCACAAACTCAAACAAATGATGTTAATGTTGCTCCTGGTGTTCCTGCTCAAACAAAGCCAGCATGTTCAAAAAATGAACCAGACTATTCTCTTGAAAACATGGAAAAGGTTCGTGACAGACTTGTAAAACTTCAAGAAATTAAAGATCTTGGAGCAATCAATGACGAAGAATATGCAACAATTCGTGCAGAGATCATGCAATCTATCACTCCAAAACCAGCAAAGAAAGAAGAACCGACTCCTGTTGTTGACCCAGTTGCAGAACAAAGAGCAAAACGTCTTGCTAAACTTGATGAGCTTAAAGCAGTTGGTGCAATTACTGATGAAGAATATGAAAAGCTTAAAGCAAAAGTAGAAAACGAATAAAAATAAAAAAGAAGCAAAAATGCTTCTTTTTTTTTGTGAAAATTTAAAAATTTAAACAAACTTGAAAATATGAGCAGTTATAAAAATAAAACAAATTATCATAAAGTTGACATTTATATAACAATAGTTATATAATTTGAAACATGAAGTGTATTTATGTTTACAATCCCGAAAGTGGAAACGGGAAAATTCTGAAAAACAAAAGTTATATTCT
Organism: uncultured Clostridia bacterium; assembly: GCA_900554955.1. Lineage (GTDB taxonomy): Bacteria > Bacillota > Clostridia > Christensenellales > UBA1242 > UMGS2069. The sequence goes on from USJH01000002.1 coordinate 5,057, forward strand.
TTCTCGTCTTCGTGAGAAGTTTGGTGATGTTGAAGAACGTCCAACAACCAAGGCAGGAGATGCAAGCATTTTTGCAAAAGAAGCTTGTGGAAAATATGACTATTTTTTCGTTTCTGGCGGAGATGGAACACTCAACGAAGTTGTAAACGGAATGGGGGAAAGTGAAAATAAACCAATCATTGGCTATATTCCAACGGGAACCACAAACGACATTGCAAGATCACTTCATATTCCGCGAAAAATTAAAAAAGCGGTTTCAAACATTGTTAATGGTGTTGCATATGAACATGATATTTTCAAAGTGAACAACCGCTATGGAATTTATGTGTGTTGCACTGGGCTTTTCACTGCTTCAAGTTACAGAGCAAAACGTGAAGTTAAAAAACGCGTGGGAAAAATGGCATATTTCTTTGATGGTGTTAAAGATGTGTTTCATGCAAAACCAGTTTCGGTTGAGCTTGAAACTGAAAATGAAACTATAAAACAAAAATGTGCACTCATTTTGATTTTAAATTCTCGAAGCACTGCTGGATTTTTGCTTAACAAATCTGCTCAGCTTGATGATGGAGTTGTTGAAATTGTGCTTATTCATTCTCATGAAAATAAAGTCACATTTTCAGATGTTTGCCGAACTGCAGGAATTTTTGCTTTTGGTTTGAATAAATATAAAAAGAATAAGCATGTCACATATCGAGTTCTAGACAAGTTCACAATGAATGTTGATGACAGTGCAATTATAAATCTTGACGGGGAAAGAACGGGTGCGGGAAAATTTGATTTTACCGTTGTTCCAAAAGCTGTTAAAATTATCGTTCCAGCTTCTAGGGCTGAAAAATTATAGGGGTAGAAATGGAAAACAAAGAAATTGAAGAAACTGTTTCGCTTGAAGAAGTTTCTGAAAAAGATAAAAAAGAAAAGAGAATTAAAAAATCAAAGAAAACGGCAAAAATGGTTGATGTGAATGGAACCGATAAACCAGAAATCAAAAACCGACAAACAATGCGACTTTCAGACATTTTGAAACCGGTTTTGTTTTTAGTTTCTGCAATTGTTCTTGAAATGGTTAACTTTGCATTCATACGTTTTAAAGTTACAGGAAATTCAAATGCAGTTCAATTGTTGCCAACCTATTTCATGCTTAACTTGGCATTTTATTTGATAATTGCAAGTTTCATGTTCCTTTGCAGAAGAAAAGGTGCAAATGCGATCATGTATGTTTTCATTGGCTTTCAAGTTTTAATCAACTGTGTAAACGCAACTCTTTATAAAGTTTTTGGTGACATTTTCTCTTTTGACATGATGAAACTTGGACGTGAAGCTGTTCAAGCATTTTCTTTCCAATTCGTAGAGTTTTGGAGCATCATTGCAAACTTTGCGATTTTAGGAGTTGTTATCACAGCTCAAGTTTTAATGGATAGAAAAATCAAAAAAGAATATGAGCTTAAAAAAATAAACAGAATGTCTCTTTTAATGGCAGTTTTTGCTTGCATGTGGACTGTTTCAGTAAGTGGATTTTTCATTCAAACTGCAACTTTTAAATCAACAACAGATTCAATTGCTGTTGCTGAAAGCGATAAATATTTGTGGGACAACATGCAATTTAAGCTTGAAGCATATAAAAAGTTTGGAACCTATGGTTTTTATTCAAAAAGCCTTTGCAACATGATTTATAAAAACGACAAGCTTGATGATGAGCTTAAAACCGACATTAAAAAAGGTCTTAAAGACGGACAAAAAGCAACAAACACAAATGCAACTCTTTATGGCGACAATTTCATCATGATCATGCTTGAAAGTTTTGAATGGTTTGCAATTGACCCAATCAACACTCCAACTCTTTGGGAAATCAGAACAAAAACTGGAATTTCTTTTGAAAACTTCTATTCTAAAAACAAAACAAACATGAGTGAAGACATTGGAATTAATGGAAACATGCCAAAAGATACTCAAATGTCAACACTTGCAAGAAAAGATAATTTAAACACTCCATATTCACTTCCAAACCTTTTTAAAAGTCTTGGATACACTGCAAACTATTTTCATGGTTACAAGAAAACTTTCTATGAACGTGATGTTGTAAACAAAAATATGGGATTTGAATATGTCTATGGTCTTGAAGATGCAGATCTTGAAAATAAAGGCACAAGCTTCTATGATTGGAACCTTGACACAAATTATATCAAAGCAATGGTTGACAAGTTCATTCCAAATCAAACAGAACCATTTTTCAGTTTCTTCACAACCGTAAGCACTCACGGAACTTATAACCGTTATAACGAACGTTTCGAACCATTCTATACTCTTTATGACGAACATCTTCCAGCATATAGGGCTTGGCTTGCAGACAACACGGCATATGTTTTTCCAGAAGACCAAGATATGCAATCAATTTTCAGACAATATAAATGTGCTGCAATGGATTGCGACCGCATGGTTGAATATGTTCTTAAAACTTTGGAAGAACGTGGAATTGCAAACAACACAACTTTGCTTCTTTATGCAGACCATAACGGATATTATGACGGACTTTGCTATGCAATTAAAGACATTTCGAAAGAAGATTTCTATGATTCATATATGTATAACATTCCCGCAATGATCTATTCAAAGAAACTTGATCATCAGGTTGTTAACACTTTCTGCAACACATATGATCTTTTCCCAACAGTTTGTGAGCTTTATGGCCTTCCTTATAACACCTATATGACACAAGGCTTTAACATTTTCAATGAGGCTGAAATTTCTCAAAGCTTGATGGTTTCATATATCTCTGGAATGTTCAAAAAAGACATCTATTCACTTAACATTGTTGATATGTATATAACTGAAGGGGTAACGCAAGAAGAAATGGATTTCTTTAAACGTGATGCTTGCAGATTCTATGAAAAACAACACATTATTGAAATTATCTATAAGCATGGTCTTTTCAGATAAATTTAACTTAAACTTTCCAAGAAATTGGAAAGTTTTTTGTTTAAACAAAACAGCCATTTGACAAAGTTTTTAGTTTGTTATATTTTATATTCATAAAATGATAAGCTTAAAGGGGAAAAGTTGTGGCATTAAAACAATTCACAAAAAATGATAACGGTTTTGTTTGCGAGTGTTGTGGATATAAAGTTGAAAAACTTGGATATACATCAAGAGATCATTGCCCCAATTGTCTTGTTTCAAAACATGTTGATGTTTTTCCCGGTGACAGACAAAACAAGTGTGCGGGACTCATGATTCCAACCGGCATATCCGTTTTGAAAGATGGATATATAATTGAATATACATGTTCAAAGTGTGGAGAACACCACAGAAACAAGTCGGCAGAAGATGACAATTTCGACACAATTTTGTCTGTGATGAATAAATCTTATAAAGTAGAAAGGTTTTTGGCTAAAAAATAGGCGAACGTGCCATAAATTTTCAATTGTTGTTGACAAAAGTGCGACTGCGGTTTTATAATAAAATCAATCTATGAAAAACAGGAAAAAGCAATATGAAAAACATTATTGATGGCGATAATAAAAAATAATTTAAGCACATATTAATGGGTTCATATTGTCAAGCAAAAAAAATCTTAAAACTTTTTGGCAAACCCAAAAAGTTTTTTGTTTTATAAGGAGAAAAACATGAAAATTAGTGAAATTAAACCAGGAAAAGTAGAGTTTCAAGGCTGGATTGAAAATTTGCGTGATAAAAAGAATATGCAATTTATTGTTATTCGTGACCTTTCTGGAAAAGTTCAGGTTACAGTTATCAAGGCTGAAAAACCAGAAATTGCAGAAATCTTTTCAAAAGCAACCTTGGAAAGCACTGTAAAAATTAAAGGGGAAGCAGTTGCAAACGAATTTGTTAAACTTGGTGGAATTGAAATTATTCCTGAAGAAGTTGAGCTTACAAGCCATGCAGAAGCATTGCCAATTGCAGAAGACAGTTCAATTGATCAACGTCTTGATTATCGTTGGGTTGATCTTAGAAGTCCTTCAAAAACTCTTATTTTCCAAGTTGAAACAACTTTAAACCAAGCAATGCGTCAATATGCAATTGATCATGGTTGCATTGAAATTCACACACCAACTCTTATCGGAACTTCAAGTGAAGGTGGGGCAGATGTTTTTGAAGTTAAATATTTCGACAAAAAAGCATATCTCATTCAAAGCCCACAATTCTATAAACAAATGGCAATGTGTGCTGGATTTGAAAAGGTTTTGATCAACACTCCAATTTTCCGTGCTGAAAAATCACACACAAAACAACATGCAACAGAATTTAGCGGTTTTGATATTGAAATGAGCTATGTTAATGGTGTTGAAGATGTAATGCAGTTTGAAGAAAACTTGCTTGCATATGCCATTAATGAAGTTGCAAAGAAACATGGCGAAAAAGTGAAAGAACTTTTGAATGTTGATATTGTTGTTCCAACAGTTCCGTTCCCAAGAATCACAATGAAAGAAGCATATCAAATTCTTCGTTCTCTTAATATTGACATTAAAGATGGCGATGACTTCTCAAAAGAACAAGAAGTTGCTCTTTGCGACTATATGGAAAAGAAAAATGGTCATCAATTCTTCTTTGTTAAAGAATATCCAACAAAAGTTAGAGCTTTCTATACAATGGCAAAAGAAGATGAACCTGAATATTCAAAATCATATGACCTTTATTTTAAAGACGTTGAAATCACTTCTGGGGCACAAAGAGAACATCGCCCAGATGTTTTGAAAAAACAAATTGAAGAACGTGGAATTGACACAGTTCCAATGACAGACTATATCAATTTCTTTAAAAATGGCTGTCCACCACATGGTGGATTTGGTCTTGGTCTTGACCGACTTTTTTTGCTTCTTTTGGATCTTCCAAGCCTTAAAGAAGCAATGTATATTTTCCGTGGTCCAGACCGTTTGAACCCATAAGGAGAGAAATATGAAACGTATTGAAATTAAAGATTTAAACAAAAACTATCAAGATTTTGGTGGAAAAAGTGTAACAATTTGTGGTTGGGCAAGAACCATTCGTGACTCTAAAAACATTGCATTTGTATCTCTTAATGATGGTGCTTTTAAATGTGTGCAAGTTGTTGTCGAGCGTGAAAAAGTTGCAAACTATGACGAAGTTGTAAAGCAAATTTCTGGTGCATCATTTTGCGTTACAGGAAAGGTGATTTTAACCCCAGAAGCACAACAACCATTTGAAATTAATGCAGAAGAAGTGAAGGTTCTTGGCGAATCTTCTGCCGACTATCCGCTTCAAAAGAAACGTCACACAATCGAATTTTTGAGAACAATTCCAACAATCCGTGCTCGTGGAAACTTGTTTAATGCAGTTTTCAGAATTCGTTCTACTGCTGCATATGCAATTCATAAATTTTTCCAAGAAAGAAACTTTGTTTATATTCACACACCAATCATCACAGCAAACGACTGTGAAGGTGCTGGTGAAATGTTCCAGGTTACAACTCTTGACCTTGATAAACTTCCAATGAAAGATGGAAAAGTTGACTATTCTCAAGACTTTTTTGGAAAGAAAGTTTCTCTTACTGTTTCAGGACAACTTCATGAAGAAACTTTGACTCATGCATTTGGAAAAACCTATACATTTGGTCCAACTTTCAGAGCTGAAAATTCAAACACATCTCGTCATGCTGCAGAATTCTGGATGATGGAACCTGAAATGTGCTTTACAGACATTGATGGTCTTATGGACAATGAAGAAGAAATGGTTAAATATGTCATTTCATATGTGATGAAAGAATGCCGTGACGAACTTGAATTTTTAAATAAGTTTGTTGACACTGGACTTCTTGACCGCCTTGAAAACATTGTTTCAAACAATTTTGTTCGTCTTGACTATACCGATGCGATCAAAGAACTTGAAAAAGTTAAAAACAAATTTGTTTTCCCTGTTTCTTGGGGAATTGATCTTCAAAGTGAACATGAAAGATATTTAACCGAAGTTGTTTATAAAAAACCAGTATTCTTGAAAAACTATCCAAAAGAAATTAAAGCTTTCTATATGCGTCAAAATGATGATGGCAAAACCGTTGCAGCTGTTGACCTTTTGGTTCCTGGAATTGGCGAACTTATTGGTGGAAGTCAACGTGAAGAACGTCTTGATGTCCTTTTAAACAGAATGAAAGAGCTTGGTCTTAAAGAAGAAGATTATTCATGGTATCTTGACACTCGAAGATTCGGAACAAACATTCACTCTGGATATGGTCTTGGATTTGAAAGAATGGTTATGTATTTAACTGGAATTTCAAACATTCGTGATGTTGAAATTTTCCCAAGAACTGTTGGCTCAATTCAAGGATAAATTTTTTCAAATGTTTTAATATGCTTTCATTTTGTTGCTCTTTTGCATAAAAGAGAGTATATTTTAATATATAATATTGAGGAGGAAAAAATAATATGGCAAAGAAATCAGATTATTTTGGTCTTAGTTACATTGTAAGTGTTATTCTTGCAATCATTCCTGTAACATCTTGGATTTGCGGTGCTGTAACTCGTTTTTCAGAAGGAAAAATCGTTGCTGGAATTTTAAGACTTATCTTAGGTTTCACAATTGTTTGGATTGTTGACCTTATCCTTATGATTGTAAGCAAACATATTTGGAGATTGCTTAACATTTAGTTAACAAAAAGAAGAATGCATTTCGCATTCTTTTTTTGTGCTTGATTTTTATAAATGGAAAAAATTTGAAAGTTAAAGAATAAAAAATAAAGAAAACATACACGTCATTTTTTAATTTTGGTCTTGACAATTTTTAAGGTTTGTGTGATAATAATATTACAATCTCGTGTCATTCCAGATTGTGTGTAAGTTGGGAAAATTTGAAAAAATCTTCTTATGAATGGCAATAACAATAGTTCTTTTGGCTGTGGTTATTGTTGTTATAAGTGGATTTTTTTTTTTTCAGTCAAAAACCATACAAAGGAGAGAAAAAATATGAAAGTTCTTATCGGAACAAAGAACCCAGGAAAAATTCTTGGGGCAAAAAATGCTCTTGAAAATTATTTTCAAGATGTTGAGGTTGTGGGGATAAGCTCACCTTCAGAAGTAAGTGAGCAGCCTATTGGAGAAGAAACATTTCTCGGGGCAAAAAACAGGGTTAAAAATCTTGTTAAATATTCGAAAGAAAACAATATTGATGCAGACATGTTCATGGCTGTAGAGTCCGGAATTTTCAACGAACTTGGATTCTGGGCAGTCACTAATGTTGCGGTGATTCGAGACAAAAAAGGAAATGAAAGTGTTGGAACAAGTGCGAGCTTTCCAATCCCAAATAAATATCTTTCAGATATTAAAGAAATTGGACTTGGCGATGTGATGGATCGCATTTTCAAAGAAAACAATCTTCACAACGGAACTGGCGGAATTGGAATTTTAACTCATGAAAAAATCACCCGAATTGACCTTAACACTCAAGCTTTCACAATGGCTTTAACTCAATTTATCAATGGCAAAGCTTGGTCAGATGAAAATGTTGAAGAAATTGAAAAATAAAATAAAACACCTTGCAAAAAGCAAGGTGTTTTTGTTTGATATATTTTAAGATAAATTATCATTTTCTGAAAGTTGTTCGAATTGGTGAAAAACCAAGAGATTTATAGAATTCAAATGCTTTATCGTTTCCATTTATCGCCGTAACTTCAATTGCAAAATCGTTTCCAAAATTTTCTTTTGTCCAATTCTCAAAAGAGGTGTAAAGAGTTGTTCCAACTCTTTTTTTTCGGAATTCTTCTTTAACAAAAAGTGTTGAAAGGTTAACAATGTTTGTGTTATTTCCGTTTCCTTTTTGATTTTTTAAATATCCCATAATATAGCCAGCTGGGGTGCCATTAATCATTGCATAGGCAAGATAAACATTGTTTGAAATAATGTTGTTTAAATTGTGGTGCTTTCCACCAATAAAAGGTTCAATTGTGCTATCAAACTGAGTTTCAAACTTGCAAAGTTCTTCTAGAAATCTGTCGCAAATGTCACAATCTTCTTGGGTTTGTGCTCTGATAATTTTGATATTTTCCATTGTTTATACATTGTTAAATTTTTCTTTCATAGTTGTTATCTTGTGGGGCAAGATAGCTTTCAACATTTCCAGTTTCTGAAAGCAAAATCACTCTTCCGCCACGATATTTTGTTGTGAATTTTAGTGTTGGATAGGCGGTATAGTCCATGCTCATGCCATAGGAAAGGGTGATAGAAGTTGTTTTATCAAGAACTGAATAGTTGTTTTTGTGGTCATGTCCAACATAAACCCATTTTGTGCAATCAAGTTCTGCCATTTTTTTATAAAGTCCATGTTGTTTGCCGTTGCAAACTGCTTCGCCTTGCGAACCCATTGTGATTTCAAAATTACTGTTTCCTTTTTTTGCTTCTGAGTAAAATGAAGAATATTCAGGGGTTGGAACATGCATGAATAATATGTTTTTAATGTCGGATTTTTCGGTTTTAAGTTTCAAGATTTCTTGCTCATACCATGAAACTTGCGAAGCTGATACTCCTTCATATCCAGTGCCGTCACGTCCGCCACTGTCCATTAAAATAAGAGAAGAAGAAAGTGTGCCATTGTTGTAAATTTTAACCGAATGATTGCCTTCTCCCTTAACATTTTTGTCACCACGAATGTAAAATGAAGTTGGGGCTTCTTCAATCTTTTTTGAAATATATTCTTTTGAAAGTGTTCCGGCTGGATCATGGTTGCCGAAACAAAATGTATATGGAATTCCAATCTTTTCAAAAAGTGAAATGAATGCATCAAGTTGATTTTTAGAGTTTCGGGTTACAGACGTGATCCAAATTGGAGAAAGTGCATCACCTGAAATAACAATAATGTCTGGGTTGGTTTTGTTCACACACTTTACAACTTGATCAACAACTTTTTTGTCAAGACTAAGAGTGAAAACACTGCAAGCAAAATGAATGTCGGTCAGTTGCAGAATTTTAAGGTCTCTGCCAGTTTTGTTGTTGATTGACACGGTTTGATTTGTTGTATCTTTTGAAATGACAACATTTTCAGTTGCTGAAGCAGTGATGTTTACTTTTGAAATATAGTTTAAAATCCTAGAACTTCCAACAAACCAAGTGATTGTGAAAAATGTCAAAAACACAATAATGCATGCGGCGAGAATTGAAAAAACTTTTGCAAGTTTTCTGAACTTTTTGTTTTTCAAAGTGTTGCAGACTTGTTGTTTTTCTTTTGTGATTGCTTCCATATTTTGCTCCTTTATAATGAAATGGTAACACAAATAAACGGAAAAGGTCAAATAAACTTGGTTAAGTTTTTTGTGCTAGATAAATTTAAAACCATTTCAAACAAAATTTGTTAAAATTTTTACAAGGCGTGTATGGCTTGTTATACTAAAAACATAAAAATTAAGAAAAGTTATAATGAAAAAGACACTTTTTAACATTCGCATTTTTATTTGTTCTTTTGCTTGCAAGTTTTTGCATGTGTTTTTCTTTTGAAAAAAATGTCAAGCAGAATTGTGCAATTTCTTTCATGAAATGCGTGATTTTTCATTTGTCATGAAAATAATATGTGCTATAATAATTTAACAATATTTTGCAAGGAGAATAGAAATGAGAACAAGTGCAAGAGCAATTATAATTCAAAACGGAGAACTTTTAACAATGTTTCGTCACAGGGAAAAAGATGGAAAAGTTAAAGAATATTATGTGATTCCTGGTGGCGGCAGAGAAGAAGGAGAAAAACTTGAAGACACCGTAAAAAGAGAACTTCAAGAAGAAATGAATGTTGAAATTAAAGTTTTGGGCTATCTTGGAAAACGTGAAGATGACGAAACGTGTGCACACTATTTCCATTGTCAAATCATAAACGGGCCTCCAATCCTTGGCGGTGAAGAACTTGACCGCATGAATAAGGCAAATTTTTATGAACCAAGATTTATTCCTATTTCAAAAATTGACGGTCTGGATATGAACGGAAAAGAATTTGTTAAAATGGCAATGAAAAACAAGTATATTGAGCAAATTGAAAAATAAAAAAAAGACCGAAAGGTCTTTTACTTTTGAAAAATAAATTCATATTTTAAAATTTTAATAATCAGAAAGTCCGATAAGAAAATCGGCACTGACACCGAAAAACACTGCAAGGTTATAAAGATTGTCTATTGTTGGTGTTCTTTGACCTTTTTCCCATTTAATGATAATAGAGTCACTCACACCAATTTGATTTGCAAGTTTTTTTGCAGATAAACCTTTCTCTGTTCTAAGTTCTTTAAGTCTTTCACAAAATACTTTCATATTCGCTCCTTTATTTGTTTTGATTTTAGTACTATAGTTAGTGATTTGGTTGACAACTGACTTTTGTACGTGTATAAATAAAGATGGAGCGGAGAAAATTTATGAAGCAAATTATCAATGTTGACATTATTGCCGGATTCATGTTTAAAAACAGAATGAAAGAAAAAGAGTTTTGTGATTTTTGTGAAATTCCTTATCCACTTATTTCTCGAATAATTTTTAATGACTATGATTTTAATTTCATGTTTTTACTGCAAATTGCAGAAAAAATTGGAGTTGACATTAAACAACTTTTTATATAATTTCCAAAACGGGCAAATTTATTCTTTGCTCGTTTTTGTTTGTGTAAAAAAGATTACATAAAACCGCTTTTTGTTGCTCAAACTAGCAGAAAGGAAAAACAAAATGAAGGGTGGAATTAAACAAAAGGTTCTTGATTGGTTTGGTGAAAACTGTGGCATAGAGTGTCAAGAGTTTGATCTTTCAAGCAAAAAAGTTTTCTTTTTTTATGTTTCTTGCATGGTTAACAAGGAAATTGTTTTGTCTGGGCTTTTGCTTGCTCTTCGTGAGTCTGAGTTTAAAAAGGGGAGCATTTTAAGTCAACTTCAAAAAGACATTTTTGCTTCGGTGAAGGTTAAATCCGTTCAAGAAAAGGCTCAAGTTCAAGAAGAAATTTTCAATGGTGCGGTTGTTATTGCGGTTGAAGGTGAAAAAGGTTTTTTAAGCATTCCATCTCCTGGATATAGCAAACGTGCAATTGCTGAACCACCAAGCGAAAGTGTTCTTCGTGGGCCACGGGAAGGGTTTATTGAAGATATTGAAACCAATCTAGGACTTGTGCGAAAACGTCTTAAAACTCCAAATTTGGCGGTGAAAAACCATGTTGTTGGACGAAGAACGCAAACAAAAATTGCAATTGTTTATCTTGACGATGTTGCATCTAAAAACGTTGTCAAAGAAATTGAAAAAAGAATTGAAGAGTTTGATATTGATGGGGTTGTTGATTCATATTATATTCAAGAAATGCTCGGTTCAAAAGAAGAGCGATTTTTTAAAAGAATTGGAACAACCGAAAAACCTGACGTTGTTGTTGCAAAGGTTTTAGAAGGCCGTGTTGCCATTATTGTTGACGGCTCGCCAACTGTTTTAACGGCACCATACGTCTATTTCGAAGATCTTCAGTCGCCTAACGATTATTATGACATTCCTGCACGTTCAACAATTGTTCGCATTTTAAGGCTTATGGGTTTGCTTCTTGCAATCATGCTTCCAGGAATTTATGTTGCATTGCAAAGCTATCAATATAGGGTTTTGCCCATCAACTTTTTAATAAGTTTGTTAAATTCGATTGAAGGGTTAAGTTTCCCGCCAATTTTGGAAATATTGTTTGTGTTGTTTTTGTTTGAAATTCTTGGTGAAGCAAGTGTTCGAATGCCAAAGCAACTTGGAATGGCACTTTCAATTATCGGGGCTTTGATTCTTGGAAACACGGCAGTTCAAGCGGGAATAATTACACCGCCAAGTATTGTGGTTGTTGCCATTTCAGGAATCACGATATACATTATTCCGAACCAATCAAGCGAACTTTCAGTTATTCGCACGGTGATGACAGTTCTTGGCGGAATAAGTGGGTTTTATGGCTTGTTTATTGGATTTTTCGTGCTTTTGACATATCTTGTTTCAATTGAAAATTTTGGTGCTCCATATTTTGCGCCATATGCACCAAATGTTGCAACCGACATGAAAGATAGTTTCATTAAACAGCCACTTTCTTATATGAAATATCGCCCAAAAAGTTTTAAAACAAAAAACAGTATAAGGCTTGTTAATGATAAAAATGACAAATCTAAAAACCAAAATACAAACAAAAAGGCGGTGAATGGCTTGTGAAAAAAGAACTCACAAAACGCCAAGCAATGATTCTTTTATTCATTTGTTTTGTTGCAAATAAGGCTCAAAGGCTTCCAAGTTTTATTGCTACAAACATGGGCAGGCATGGTTGGCTTGTGACTTTAATTTTGGGGTTGATTGATGTTTTAATGTTGTTTATCATGCTCTGGACAAATCACACAGCGAATGGACGAACATGTTATGACATGTGTAAAAATGCGGGCGGAAAATGTTTTGCAAAATTTATTGTTTTTTTCTTTTCACTTTACTATATTTTGAATGCACTTTTGCCATATGAGGCAATTCATGATGTGTTTTCAAATGTGCTATTTGACCACTTGTCTTGGGAACTTTATAGTTTTTTTATTGTTTTTGCTCTTGCATTTTTGGCAACTCATGGGCTTAAAACAATTGGAAGGGTGAGTGAACTGTTGGTCTGGACAATTGGTGCTGGACTGATTGGACTTTTAATTTTAGGTGCAACAACAACCGACTTTTTACGGGTTTTGCCAATATATGACATTGATGCGGGCAAACTTTTTGAAACTTGCTTTTCATATAGTATGTGGTTTGGCGATTTCACCATTGTTTACATTTTCATGGGGCGGGTGAAAGAAGATGATGGCAGAATGAATTTCTGGTTTCCTGTTGTTCTTATGTTAAGTGTTCTAGTAATGTCGTTTGGCTATACGGTTTATTATGGGCTTTACGATGTTCTTGCACCTGAGCAGACAAATGCAATAAGTTCCATTTCTCAGTTTGCACTTTTGAATCTTGACATTGGAAGGGTTGATTGGTTTTTGGTTTTATTTTTCGAACTTTCAACTTTCATTTCAAGTGGTCTATATATTTTTGGTGCTTCAAAATGTTTGTGCCAAGTGTTTGAAATTAAACATCAAAAGGTTGTCACAATTGTGCTTCCGATAATCATTTATTTGTTTGATATTTTTGTTTTTAAAAGTGTTGGTCGTGGGGCAAGCAAGCTTGCAAGATATGTAAAATATTTCTTTCCTGTGATTGCAATTGGTTTTCCAATTGTTTTGCTTATTGCTTCGTTTGTTTCACGAAAAAAGGACAGAAAAAAGGTTCAGCCATATAAAAATTATGAAACACTATATTCACACAATAAAGTTGGAATTTCAAAAAATGTTTTGTCGGTTGCGAAAAAGAATATGCAACTCAGAAAAGAGCTAACATTTTGCGAATCAAACATGCAAGGGGGAAAACGTCCATGCAAAAAATAGCAAGATTCATCAAGAAACACACATGGGTGTTATTGCTTCTTTCTTGTCTTGTTTTTGTTCCGCAAAGCTTTTCATATCAGGCTAAACTTAACATGAGAGTTATCGTAACTGGCATGGGGGTTGATAAGGTTGAAGATGGCTATGAAATCACTGCACAGGTTGTAATGCCAACTCCGGGAAGCGAGTCTGGTGGTGGAAGTGCAACACTTGGTTTTATTTCAGAAATTGGAATAAATATAAGCGATGGAATTCAAAAAATAGCATATAAAATCGGAAAGACTGCGGGGCTTTCACACATGAGCTTTTTGATTGTTGGGCAAAGCATGCTTGAAGACAATTTGGCAGAAGAACTTGATTATTTTGTTCGTGACCCCGAACTTAACACTTCGGTAATGATGCTGATAAGTCCAACTTCTGCAAAAGAAATGTTAAGCAAAACTGAAAGTTTAGAGCTATCGGCTGGGGTTGGGCTTTAAAAAGTTTTTCTTTTTAA
>USJH01000003.1 GCA_900554955.1 uncultured Clostridia bacterium
AAAGTGTTACATATACAATAGGCCCATTGTTTTCAGCAGGCAACAAAGCAGGAAAGAGTATTTGTGTTATTTCGGGTGTTGCACTTGAAAAAGCAAATGTTGTTTATGTTTTGCCAGAAAGCAAAAAGAAAAACACAAAAATTGTTGTTGAAGACAAGGTCTCTTAAAATATTAGAGTTAAACAAAAAAAACAAAATAAAAGACCAGCAAACTGCTGGTCTTTTTTTAATTGCAAATAATAATATTTAAAGTTTAAAATTAAATTGTTGATTTTAAATTAAATTTCTTTTTCGTCATAGTTGCAGAGAGTGCTGTAAATTTTTGAAGCTTTAATGTGTCCGCACTCAAAGATTTTATCAATATCTTCTTTATTGTTTGGGTCACAATAAAATTGATTTGCTTTGATAACTAAGCTGATATCTTTTGAAATTGGAACTTCAATTGTCTCAAGATGCAAAACATGATCATAGTCATATACAAGTTTCTTGGATATTGTTTCGTTTGTTTGAATATTTTTCACAACAAGATAACCAAAACGTCCAAATTCGTTGCATCTTTCAAGTGAAATTTCATGAAATGGACTTAAAATTTTTGATTGATCTTCAAAATCAGGCGATGATATCTTGCGGTCAAGAGCTGAGTTATAAAATGTCAATTTATTATATTTGATTTCATTGGTTTTATTGTCTTTTGTTCCGCTGATTACAACATTCCAAAAATTTCTTCCCATGGCTTTTACCTTCCTTATATTTATATTTTATTATATTTCTTTTCATTTTTCAATAGCAAACATGAAAATTATATGAATTTTTTGTTATTTTTCATTAAAATGTGGCATTTTTGCTCCGTTTTTATTTTGCATTTATTGTCAAAAGTGCTTTTTTATGTTAAACTTTAAATATGTACGTTTGGATAATAAAATTTATAACCTTGATTGGCACAATGCTTTCTTCGCTTGTGTATAATTTTCACAAGCCAATTAAAGGCATAAAAACAAAACATAATTTGAAATATAAAAAGCAGGCAAATCGCTATAACCGTTTGGATGTCCATTTTCAAAAAGAGAAAAGTGAAGAGCTTAAACCTTGCATCATATATTTTCATGGTGGTGGCTGGACAAGTTATTCTAAATCAATTTATACAACTCTTTCTAGAAGGCTTGCAAACATGGGATATGTTGTTTTTAATGTGAACTATGGTCTTGCACCAGTTTATAAAATGGACGACATTGTTTCTGATGCAGTTTCTGCAATAAAGTTTGTTCGTGAAATTGCAAAAGATTATGGAGCAGACCCAGACAAAATTACACTTGCAGGTGATTCAGCAGGTGCTCACATTTCATCGCTTGTAACTGGAATGGTGAACAATGGAACAATTGACTATCCAGAACTTAAAGGAAAAATTAAAAGCCTTATTTTGCTTTATGGTGTCTATGACCTTGACACAACTTTTGTTTCAGGTTTTCCAAACATTCGAACATATCTTCGTGCTTCAACAAAAGGTAAAATGAAGGATAAAGATGAAAACAGAAAGTTTTCTTCAGTTGAATATGTTTCAGATGGGTTTCCACCAGTTTTCATTGCGAGTGGGGAAATTGACAAGCTTCATAAAAGTCAAAGTGCGGTTATGGAGAAAAAACTTGAAGAAAATGGTGTGAAAGTTGACAAGTTGTTTTTTGCAAAAAAAGAACTTCGTGCAATGCATGCCTATATGATTTTTGATGGGCTTGAAACAAATGTTATAACTTTGAAACACATTGAAAAATTTTTGAAAGGAGTTTACGAAAAGTGATTGTTGCATATATCATAGGTGCAATTTGTGTTCTTATTGATCAGCTTACAAAATGGCTTTTATATGGCAAAAGTTGTTCGCTTATTGGCGACTTTTTGTGGCTTGAACCAGGTTTCAACACTGGTGCATCTTTCAGCATCTTGTCAAATGCAACAACCTTTTTGATCATTTTCTCGATTCCTGTTATTGCAATGATGAATTATTTAATAATTTCTAACAAGGTTTCAAAATCAAAATTTTTTAAAATTTCAATTGGCATTATTCTTGGTGGCACAATAGGAAACTTTATAGATCGAATCGCCTTTGGTGGGGTTCGTGATTTTATCTATCTTAAAAGCATAAACTTTGCAATTTTTAACTTTGCCGATATTTTTCTTAATATTGGTGTTTACATGCTGATTGGCTATATCATTTATGCTGCTGTTATAGAATATAAAAAAGTTAAAGTCCAATCTGAAAAAGGCGTAAAACCAAAAGTTTTAAAACAAACTGAAATTATGGATCAAATTTCAAACAATGAAACTGATAATAAATTAGATGATTTTGAAAGCGTTGATGAAGAAAAAGATGTAGAAGCTGAAAAAGATAAGAATGAAATAGCAAAACAAGAAAACATTAGAAGCAATAAAAAAAATAAAAGTCAAAAGAAAAATATAAAGGAGTGAAGATGGAACAAACACTAGTTGTTTCGCTTGAAGACAAGAAAAGTTTAAGGCTTGATGTTTATCTTGCTGAAAATCTTGAAGACTGGACACGTTCACAAATTAAAAAGCAAATTGACAGTGAAAATGCGCTTGTAAACGGGAAGCCACGAAAAGCTGGATATGCCGTTAAAAATGGAGATATAGTTTCGGTTGTCTTTAATAAAGAAGTTGGACTTGAAGATGTAAATCCTGAAAACATTCCACTTGATATTGTATATGAAGATGATGACATTGCTGTTATCAATAAACCGCAAGGAATGGTTGTTCACCCAGCACCTGGGAACTATGAACACACACTTGTTAATGCGCTTTTATATCATTTCAATCACTTGTCTGGTGAAGGTTCAATTCGTCCGGGAATTGTGCACAGAATTGATAAAGATACGTCTGGGCTTTTGGTTGTTGCAAAAAATGACAAAGCTCATGCATGCCTTGCAAGTCAAATTGCCAAGCATTCTGCACGAAGAACATATGTTGCACTTCTTGAAGGAAATTTGAAACAAGAACAGGGAACAATTGAAACATTTCTTGATCGTGACAAAAGAGATCGCAAAAAATATGCTGTTTCAGACAGCGGGAAAAAGGCAATAACGCATTTTAGAGTTCTTGCTCATTATGACGGATACACTCTTTGCGAGTTTGTTTTGGAAACTGGAAGAACTCATCAAATTCGTGTTCATGCAAAGTTTTTGGGGCACCCAATTGTTGGTGATCCAGTTTATGGTTTTGCAAAGCAGAAATTTAAACTTAATGGACAACTTCTTCATGCGGAAAAACTTGAGCTTGTTCACCCAACAACTAAAGAAAAAATGGAGTTTGTTGCTCAAATTCCAGACTATTTTCAAAATGTTTTAAACAAACTTAAAAACTGTCAAAATATTTAAATATAAATTTTACTTTTAATTATTAATTTGCTAAAATAAAGAAAAGGAGAATAATAATATGGCTCAAAACACAAATTCGGTTTCATCACAAAAGCCTGCAAAAAGCTCGGGGTGGCTTCTTAATCTTTTTTGTTTTATTGCGGTTGTCTGCATTGGCATTTCGCTTATATTGTCTAAAATAAGTTGGTTTTCAAAAATTGCAAGTGCTCTTACAATGATTGCTCAAATTCTCTCATATTCTGCACTTATCATTATTTCTTCATTTTATATTGTGAAACGCAGAAATTTGTGGCTTTGGATTTTGTGGGCTGTTTCTGTTGTTTTGATCGTTGTTTATTTCATTATTTAAAGGAGATAGAATATGGACAAGAAAAAAGCTTTTGTTAAATGCATGGAATATGGCAAATATCTTGCATTCACCCTTGCAACAATTTTTGTTATTGTCTCGCAATTTGTTGGCGGAAGGCTATGGATTGTTCTTGCACTTGCACTTTATACTGTTGCATTTGGATTTTTGTTTGCAACCCTGGTGATTCGTGCTGTTGAACTTTTCAATGCTGGATATGAGGCGAAAGACATTTCAGCAGATGTTGCAACTCCAGATGATGTTGAAAGTCAAACTATAATTGCAAGTGAAGGCAAACTTGAAGGGGAAGAAGTTGAAGTTGTGAACCTTAAAAGTGAAAAGGTTTGGACAATTATTGGAGCAATCTTTTTTGGACTTTTCACAGTTTTTACATTGGTTGTTTCAATTTTATACTAATTGTTAAAATTATATTTAAAAAGTGCGGTGGTTTTTGCCTAAATTCTAGGTAAAAACCACTTTTGCTTGACAAACAGTGGGCTATAGTTATAAACTATAAAGTAGAATTTTATGTAGAAAATATCTACTAAAATATAAAGGAGCATAAAATGAAATATACACTTGGTGAAAAGAAAAATGGCGTTATTGAAGTTAAATTTGAACTTAACGCAAAAGAGTGGGAAGCCGAAGTTGAAAAGGCTTATGAAAAACACAAAGCAGAATATAAGAAAGAAGGATTCAGAACTGGAAAAGTTCCTCGCAAAGTTTTGGAACAAACCTATGGCGAAAACCTTTTCTTTGAAGATGCTTTTAATGACAGTTTTCCTGAACTTTATACAAAAATGCTTGAAAAAGAAAAACAACTTTATCCTGTAGATTATCCAGCAATCAGCCTTGATAAAATGAGTAAAGATGGTCTTTCTTTCTCTGTAAAAATTACACTTTTGCCTGAAGTTGTTCTTGGTGAATATTCTGGAATTGAAATTAAAAAGAGAAGCGATAAAGTTACAGAAGCTGAAATCAAAAAAGAACTTGATGCTCTTGCTGAAAAACAAGTTAAATTTGTTGAAGTTGCAGATCGTGAAGCAAAAATGGGCGACCTTGTAAACATTGACTATGCTGGTTTTGAAGGCAAAGATCAATTTGAAGGTGGAACTGCAAAAGATCAAGAACTTGAACTTGGATCAAAAACATTTATTCCTGGATTTGAAGAACAAGTTGTTGGCATGAAGATTGGTGAAGAAAGAGATGTTAACGTTACTTTCCCAGAACACTATCATGCTGATAACCTTGCTGGAAAACCAGTTGTTTTCAAGGTTAAACTTCTTGGAATTCGTGAAAAAGTTCTTCCAGAAATTAATGACGAATTTGCATCAAATGCAAGCGAATTTGAAACTCTTGCTGATCTTAAAAAATCAATCAAAGATCGTCTTCAAGAAAACAAAACAAAAGAAGTTGAAGCTGAGGCTGAGAACAAACTTGTTGAAGAAATCGTAAAACGTGCAAAACTTGACGTTCCTGCTGCAATGGTTGACAGTCAAATTGACCACGAACTTCATCACATGGAAGAAGCTGTAAAAGCATATGGAATTGATCTTAAAACCTATATGCAAATTATGGGCACAACTCTTGAAGATTATAGAAAATCTAAAGAAAAAGAAGCAGAAGCTCAAGTTAAAGCATCTCTTGTTTTGGAAGAAATTATCAAGAAAGAAGGCATCAAAGTTCTTGCAAGAGACATGAAAGCTAAAATTGCTGAAATTGCTGAAAGAACAAAGAGAAATGTTACTGATGTTGAAAGAGAAATGCAAAATAACGAATCATATCTTAAAAACACTATTCTTAGCGAAAAGGTTATAAACAGACTCAAAGAACTCAATAATATTAAATAAGCTCGGAGGCGACTATGCAAAATAAAGACATGCTTATCCCAATGGTTATTGAACAAACCGGAAGGGGTGAACGTTCATATGACATTTATTCAAGACTTCTTGAAGACCGCATAATTTTCATCAGCGGTGAAATTACAGATGAAACTGCAAACCTTGCTGTTGCTCAACTTATCTATCTTGAAGGAAAAGATTCTGACAAAGATATTATGATGTATATCAACAGTGTTGGTGGATCGGTTACTGCTGGAATGGCAATCTATGACACAATGAATTATATCAAATGTGATGTTTCAACAATTTGTGTTGGACTTGCTGCTTCAATGGGTGCGGTATTGCTTTCTGCTGGAACAAAAGGAAAGAGATATGCTCTTCCTAACAGTGAAATTATGATTCATCAACCACTTGGTGGCTTCCAGGGTCAAGCATCTGACATTCAAATTCATGCAGACAATATTTTGAAAACTAAAAAACGTTTAAACAAAATTCTTGCATCAAATTGTGACAGACCGCTTGAACAAGTTGAAAAAGACACCGACCGTGACAACTTCATGAGTGCAAAAGAAGCTCTTGAATATGGCATTATCGATAAAATTTATGATAAAAGAAAATAATATAGGGGCTTAAAATGGACGAAAACAACACAACTGACAATCAAGAGAAAAAGTTGGCAGATCATTGTGCTTTTTGTGGCAGACCTAAAAACATGGTTCGCTCTTTTGTTGTGAATCCAGACGGCAAAACAATTGTTTGTGAAGATTGCATTAAAATATGCAAAGAAGTTTTAGATTCTCAGCAAAGAAAACAACAAGAAGACAAAAAACTTGTTCTTCCAAAACCACAAAAGATCAAGGAAGAACTTGATAAATATGTAATTGGTCAAGAAAAGGCAAAAGAAGTGTTGGCTGTTTCGGTTTATAACCACTATAAACGCATCAATTATCTTATTGACCAGAAAAACAATAAAAAACAAAATTCACCACTTGGTGAAGAAGTTGAACTTGAAAAAAGCAATGTTATGATGCTTGGACCTTCTGGTTCTGGAAAAACATTAATGGCAAGAACACTTGCAAAAATTCTTAATGTTCCATTTGCAACTGCCGATGCAACAACATTGACTGAAGCGGGCTATGTTGGTGATGATGTTGAGAACATTTTGCTTAAGCTTATTCAAAATGCCGAATTTGACATTGAAAAAGCGCAGCGTGGAATTGTTTATATTGATGAAATTGCAAAGAAAAGTGAGAATATGTCACTTACTCGTGATGTTTCAGGAGAGGGTGTTCAACAATCACTTTTGAAAATTTTGGAAGGAACAATTGCTTCTGTTCCACCTAAAGGCGGAAGAAAACACCCACAACAAGAATGCATTCAAATTGACACAACAAACATTTTGTTTATTTGTGGTGGTGCATTTGTTGGACTTGACAGCATTTGTTCAAAGCGTCTTAATCCTTGTGGACTTGGTTTTGGTGCAAACACTAAGGATCAAGCAAAAGCTTCTGAAACTGACAACATTTTGGAACAAGTTAAACCAGACGACCTTGTAAGTTTTGGGCTTATTCCTGAATTTGTTGGAAGAATTCCTATTATTGTTTCACTTCACGACCTTGATGAACCTGCACTTTGCAGAATATTGGTTGAACCAAGAAATGCACTTATCAAGCAATATAAAAAGATGTTTAGTCTTGATGGAATTGAACTTGATTTCACAAAACGTGCAGTGAATAGTTTTGCTAAGAAGGCAATAAAACTTAAAACTGGAGCTCGTGGACTTAGAACAATTTTGGAAGAAGCAATGCTTCCACTGATGTATTCTGTTCCATCAGACGACACAATTGCAAAAATTGTTATCGACACAAAAGAAGACAATGCAGAAGAGATTGAACCAATCTATATCAGAAAAGACCCTTCGACAGCGGCTTCTGATGTGCAAACAGCATAATTATTAAAGAGTGGCAAATTGCTGCTCTTTTTTATTTGTATATTTTGCTTGGTTTTTAAAAAAGATTGATTTTAGATATGGTTTCGTGTAAAATAGAAGAAAACAAAAAGGAGAAATGTCGTGATAATTAAAAATGCAAAATTTTTGAAAAGCGAAAGCAGAATAACTGCAAACTATGCCGGATTCAATTTGCCAGAAATTGCAGTTGTTGGGCGAAGTAATGTTGGAAAATCTAGTTTTATCAATATGCTTGCAAACAATAAAAAACTCGCAAAAACATCGGCAACTCCTGGAAGAACAAGACTTGTGAACTATTTCTTATTCAATGATAATTTTGTTTTGGTTGATCTTCCTGGCTATGGCTATGCAAAGGCTTCAAAAGCAGAGCAAAGTGGGTGGGAAAACATGATCACAAGCTATTTTGCGGAAACTAATAATCTTGTTGGAATCATCATGCTTGTTGACATTCGTCACACTCCAACCGAGCAAGACAAAGAAATGCTTTCATATCTTTATGCCTATAACATTCCGGTTGTGATTGCTTGCACTAAACTTGACAAAATCAAAAAAAGTGAAATGGCAAGAAAGGTTATGGACATTTCAGGGACACTTATGGTTGGCAAAGAAAACATTATTGTGACAAGCAGCGAAACAAAATTTGGCAAAGATAAGATTTGTGACAAGATTCAGCAGTTTATTGAAAGTGCAAAGGTGGGTGATACAAATGAAGATATTCGCCCTTGCTGACCTTCATTTAAGTTTCATGGTTGAAAAACCAATGGACATTTTTGGTGGACATTGGGAAAACTATACTGACAAGATTAAACAAAATTGGGAAAATGAAATTTCTGATGACGATCTTGTTTTAATTGCTGGTGACATAAGCTGGGCAATGAAACTTTCAGAAACACAAAAAGATTTTGAATATATTGATAAATTGCCAGGCAAGAAAATTATAATTCGTGGAAACCATGATTATTGGTGGAAATCAATTTCAGGTGTTCGTGAAATTTTGCCACAATCAATTTCTGCACTTCAAAATGACTGCATTAAAATTGGAAATGTGATTATTGCAGGAACAAGGGGCTGGGAAGTTTGTGAAGGAAATATGGATTTCAACTTTTCAGATCAAGATCAAAAGATTTTTAAACGTGAAGTTATTAGACTTAAGCTTGCACTTGAAGATGCATCAAAGAAAAGAGAGAAAGGGGACAAGCTCATTTGCATGATTCATTATCCTCCTTTTAACAGTCGCCGTGAAGACAGCGGGTTTACAGAACTTTTTGAAGAGTTTAAAGTTGATGCTGTTGTTTATGGTCACATTCACAACAATATTGGACGTTATGAAAGACTTATCGTTAAAAATCATATTCCATATTATTTAACAAGTGCAGATATACTTTCAATGAAGCCAACCGAGATTGTTTTGTAAATAAAAGTGGTCAAAATTTTTAGCGACTGACAAAAATATTTCGATAAGTGACAGGAAAAAGACATCATTTTGGTGTCTTTTTCTTATTTTTTTCTTAATTTTTGTGAGTTTTTAACAAATTGTTAATAAAATTGTTAAAAAGTGGTCAAAAGTGGTTGACATTATTTTTTTAAGAAACTATAATCAGAGTATAAATTGAACAGGAGGAAAGAAATATGTTGATTGGAACCTATCGTCATCAGTTAGACCAAAAAATGCGTTTCCGTATGCCTGCGAAATTTAAAGACCAACTTGAACCTGGTTTCATTGTTGCAAAGGGAACAAATGGTTGTTTGTTCTGTTTCTCAAAACAAGAGTTCGAAAAACTTTATGAAAAGTTGGCTTCAGTTCCAATGTTTGATACCGAAGCTCAAAAACCAATTCGTGCTCTTTTGGCATCAGCCTTCGAGACAGAAGAAGATAATCAAGGTCGTATTCTTTTGCCACAAGAACTCAGAGCCTATGCAAACATGGAGAAGAACATTGTGACCATAGGGGTTGGAAATCGTGTTGAAATTTGGTCGGAAGAGAAATTTGACGAGTATAACAGTGCTGAAAACTATGATTCAGCATCAAATGAGCTCAGCAAATATGGAGTCTAGAATGGAATTTAGTCATGTTCCCGTTCTCCTTCGTGAAGTGTTAGAAGGTTTGAACCTTGGAAATGATAAAATTTATGTAGATTGCACAATTGGCGGAGCAGGGCACTCAGAAAAAATTCTTGAAAACACCAAAAATTCGATGCTTATTGGAATTGACCAAGACGAAGATGCTATTTTAGCTTCAACAAAAAGGCTTGAAAAGTATAAAAGTCGAGTGAAAATTGTAAGGAGCAATTTCGCAAACATTAAAAATGTGCTTGAAAGCTTAAACGTTGATAAAGTTGATGGCATTTTGGCAGACCTTGGGGTAAGTTCACATCAAATTGACACTGCTTCTCGGGGCTTTTCGTTCAGATTTGACAGCGAACTTGACATGCGAATGGACAAAAGTCAAAGTTTATCTGCGAAAAATGTTGTAAATGAGTATAGCGAAGAAAAACTCAAACATATTTTCAAAGATTTTGGCGAAGAAAAATTTGCTTCAAGCATTGCTCGAAAAATTGTAATGGAGCGAAAGAAAGAGCCAATCGAAACCACGAAACAACTTGAAAAAATCATTCTTTCAGCTGTTCCGAGATATAAAGGAAACGATGGGTCAAGCAATGTTCAAAGAACTTTTCAGGCAATAAGAATTGAAGTCAATCACGAACTTGATATTCTCGAAAACTTTATACGTGATGCTGAAAGTGTGCTTAATCCGGGCGGTCGGCTTGTAATTATCACCTTCCATTCCTTGGAGGATCGCATTGTTAAGCAAACGTTTAAAGACCTTGCAACTGGTTGTATTTGTCCAAGTGATTTCCCGGTTTGTGTTTGTCACAGAAAACCAAAAGTTAAAATTGTAACAAACCACCCAATAACCGCAACTACGGAAGAACTTGAAACAAATCGAAGAAGTGCAAGTGCAAAACTTCGAGTTATCGAGAAACTATAAAATTAAGGGGGAATAATGTTATGCAAACAACTACAGATGTTGAAATCAAAAAATCTAAACCAAGTTTAAGTTTATTTACACCAGATTTTGAACCAATTGAATATGACTCTGGCTCAACTCAGATTATCGCAAAAACTGAGCCAGCATTTGAAGTTGAGAAACAATATTCCTTCGACACTTCTTCATATTCTGAAGAATCAAAACAAGAGCAAGCAATGGAAATGCCAACTCTTGAGAAAAAAACGGAAATTGTTGCGAAAAGTGATGAACAAACTGAATGCAAGGTTTATCCTGTTTTAAACGCAAGAGCAAAAATTTTAATTTCATGCTACTCTATCATTGTTGCAATCATGCTCGCATTTGCAATCTATAGTGGAGTTATGATTGCTTCATACAGTGCAGATATTGCTTCAAAAACACAAATTGTTGCTTCACAAACTGCTGTCATAAACGACCTTCAACAAACATATAATAGGCTTGGCGATAGTGACGTTATTGAGTCTTCAGTTTCAGATGATTTTTCAAAGCCAACAAGTGCAAACACAGCACATGTTGAAACTCCAAAAATGTATGAAAGAACTGAAAGCAGAGTTGAAAGCAACTGGTTTGAAGAATTCTGTCAAAAATTCAAAAAGTTATTTAGTTAATGCCATTTGTCGCCAAAGCAAGGACGCTTGCGGGAGCGATATATGCAAATTAAATATCCAATCACACAAATAAGAAAAAGGTTATTTGCCATCTTCCTGGCAATAACCTTTTTTTTGTCTGCAATTTTTGTAAGGCTTTTGGTTTTGACAACTTTCAAAAGCTCAAGCATTGTCTCAAGAGCTTATAAACAGTGGCTAAGAGACCTTCCAATGACTGCAAATCGTGGTAATATTACAGATAGAGATGGTGTTTCACTTGCTTCAAGCTATACGACCTATGATATTTATGTTCGTCCTGTTGAAATTGAAGATTCTGAAAAAACTGCAAAAATAATTTCCGAAGCTTCAGGTGAAGATTTTGAAAAAGTTCTTGAAAAAGTATCAAAAAAGGGTATGAGTGAAGTTAAAGTTTTGTCGGCACAAGAAAAAAGTGTCGTAAATAAAATTTTAGAAAACTATCAAGATGGAATTTTCTTCACTGAAAATACTTCAAGAGACTATGCATATGGAAGTTTGCTTTCACAAATTCTTGGGTTTGTGAGCTCAGATGGAAGCGGACAGAGTGGGCTTGAAAAAGAATATAATAAATATTTGCAAGGTGTGAATGGTGTAAGTTTGGTTGAAAGTGACCTTCGTGGAAAAACTTTAAATTCGTCACTTTCATATTATTTGCCGGCTATTGATGGAATGAATGTTAAGCTCACAATCGACATTCAAATTCAGAAAGAAGTTGAAAGAATAATTCAGCAAGCAAGAGCTCAAAATGGAGCGAAATCTGCGTCTGCAATCGTGATGAATCCTCAAAACGGAGAAATACTCGCAATTGCAACAAATCCGTCTTATGACCTTAATAACATTCCAAGAGATAATGTTGAAGAACTTATGAGACTGTCAAAAGCATTGCCAATTACTGATGTTTACGAACCTGGTTCAACCTTTAAAATTTTAACAACTGCAATTGCTTTGAATGAGGGTTTAACTTCGCCTAATGATTATTTCTATTGTGGTGGATATAGAATGGTAAATGGGGTGAAAATCAATTGTCACAGAAGGTCTGGGCACGGAAGTCAAAGCCTTGGACAAGGGCTGAAAAACTCTTGTAACTGTGTTTTTATGGAACTTATAAGAAGAATAGGACTTGATAAATTCTATGACTATATGAAGGCATTTGGGGTTGTTTCGGGCTATAATTTAGATTTTCCTGGAGAAACAAAAGGTGTGTTAATGCCAAAAGCAATCGTGACAGATGGAGATTTGTTTAGAATGGGATTTGGTCAATCAATTGCAATTTCACCACTCGAACTTATAACATCAGTTTGCACAGCTATTAATGGTGGGAAATTATATCAACCGCATTTTGTGTCGGAGATTGCGAAAGATGATGAAACAATTCTTTATCATCGCGAGCCAACCATAATGAGAAATGTGCTTAAGAGTTCTGTTTCAACACAACTTTTGCCACTTTTGAGAGATGTCGTGGACTCTGGTGGTGGGAAACATGCAAAAGTTGATGGATACGATATTGGTGGTAAAACAGGAACTGCACAAAAATATGAGAATGGGGCGATTGCACAAGGAAAATATGTGGCATCGTTTATAGGTTTTTATCCAACCGATGTCCCACGATATACAGTTTTAGTAATTTTAGATGAACCGCAAGGTGCTTTCTATGGTGGGGTTGTTGCAGCACCAGTTGCTAAAGAAATTTTTGAAAGCATTTTCAAAATAAAAGAAGAAAAAGAAGATGAAAACCTTGCTTCAAAGGATAGGCTTGAAAAATCGGACATTGTTCTGCCGAACCTTATTGGGAAAAGTTTGACGGAGTCGGTGAAAATTTTAACCGAGCTTGGGCTTCAATATTTAACAACGGGCGATGGAAAACTTGTTAAAGACACAATTGTTGCTCCAGGTGCAACGGTTTCGAGTGGAGATATTATTTTGTTGGTGTTTTAAGGAGATAATATGCATTTAGAGAGCTTGATTGATAAAACTGATATGAAAATCTATGGGAATAAAAATGTTGATGTTTGTGGGCTTTCAGACAGCTCTTTAACATGTAAGCCTGGTGATATTTTCTTTGCGATCAGTGGAACAAAAGTTGATGCAAAAGAATTTGCACTTGATGCGGTGAAAAGGGGTGCGGTTGCGGTTTTAAGCAATGTTAAACTTAATCTTCCAAAACATGTCGCAAATGTGGTTTGCAAAAATGACAGAAAAGCAATGAGTTATATTTCAGCAAGTTTCTATGGTTTTCCATCAAAAGAACTTTTCATTGTTGGAGTTACTGGAACAAACGGAAAAACAACATCAACATTTATGCTTGAAAGCATTTTTAAAAATGCAGGGAAGAAAGTTGGCATTATCGGCACAAATGGAGTGTTTGTTTCGGGTGAAAAAATTGTCACAAATATGACCACTCCAGACCCGATCGTTTTGCAAAATGTTCTTGCAATAATGCGGGATAATGGGGTGCAAGTTGTGTGCATGGAAATTTCCGCTCATGCACTTGAACTTCAGAAAAATTGGGGTGTTATGACAGACATAGCATTGTTTACGAACCTTACACAGGACCATTTGGACTTCTTTTTAAATATGCAAAATTACTATAAAGCAAAAGCGAAATTGTTCACACCGGAGAATGCAATTATTGGGGTGGTTAATGTTGATGATAAATTTGGAAAAAAACTTTATAAAGAAAGCAAAATTCCAATGTTGACATATTCACTTTATGAAAATTCTCGTGCAAGTATTTTTGCTTCTGAAATTTTTCAAACTGAAAATGGACAGACTTTTAACGTTACAGTTCTTGGGGAAAAGCAGGAAGTAAATTTAAAACTTTCGGGGCTTTTTAACATCTCAAATGCTCTTGCATCAATTGGTGCTGGATTTATTTATGGCCTTAAACTTGATACAATTATTTCTGGTCTTGAAAAACTTGAAGAAGTTGATGGAAGATTTAATTGCTATGATATTAATGGAATTAAAGCTGTGATTGATTATGCACACACTCCAGACGGTCTTGAAAATATTTTGAAAAGTGCAAAACAGATGTCGGGTGATCATAAGCTTTATAGTGTGTTTGGTTGTGGTGGAAATCGTGATAGTCTTAAAAGACCTATAATGGGAAAGATTAGTGAAGAATTGGCAGAATTCACAATCATCACTTCAGATAATCCGCGTTTTGAAAAACCAGAAAACATTGCAAAGGATATTGAAAGTGGAATGAAAAAATCAAATCACACAATCATTATCGATCGTGAAAGTGCAATATTTAAAGCTTTTTCATTGGCTAAAGCGGGTGATGTTATTGTGATTTCTGGAAAGGGGTCAGAAAACTATATCGATCAAAATGGAGAAAAACGTTTTTATCAAGACAAAAATGTTGTAATGAAAATTAAAAAACAAATTTCTGGCAACAATTAGTTTTAAAGAGGTGGAAAGATGACACAATATTTTGTTTATGTTCAAGCACTGGTTACAAGTTTTTTGTTTACGCTTATTGTTTCTCCGTTTGTTATCAGTCTTTTAAAAAGAGAAAAGATAAAGCAAACAATTTTACATTATGTTGACAATCATGCTTCGAAAAACGGAACACCAACAATGGGTGGAATCATTTTTCTTGTTTCAATCAGCATTGTTGCATATATCTTTTTCACGGATGAAAAAACTCTTGCTGGTGTGAGTTTGCTTGTGTTCATGGCATATGGCCTTACGGGTTTTCTTGATGATTTCATCAAATTTCGATTCAAAAGAAATCTTGGACTTAGGGCATATCAAAAAATTCTTTTCCAACTTGCAATTGCAATCACCATTGCCATTTTTGCTTATAAAAATCAATTTGTTGGTGGGAAAATGCTTGTTCCGTTCTCAAACAAAACAATTGATGTTGGTTGGTGGATAATTCCAATCATCGTGTTTGTTTTTCTTGCTTGCACAAACAGTGTAAACCTTACAGACGGGCTTGATGGACTTGCGAGCTCAACAACAATGTGCTATACAATGGGAATGGTTGCTTTAATGTTTTTCATGATGGCAACAAGGCTTGATAGTGCTTCGTCACTTTATCTTGCAGAATATAAAAACCTTATCATTCTTGGGTTTGTTGTGATTGGTGCAATGCTTTGTTTTTTGGTTTTCAATTGCTTTCCTGCAAAAATTTTTATGGGTGACACGGGTTCGCTTGCACTTGGTGCTTTTGTTGCATGTATTGCAATATTTTCACGAATGACTCTTTATATCCCGATTCTTGGATTTATGTTTGTTCTAAGTGCGTTGTCAGTTATAATTCAAGTTGCATATTATAAAATGACAAAAAAGAGAGTGTTTCTAATGGCTCCACTTCATCATCATTTTGAGAAGAAAGGGGTGCACGAAGTTCGAATTTCAGTTGTTTATAGTGTGATTACAATTTTGATTGGTGCTGGTTCACTTTTGCTTGAAATGCTCTGATGTCGTGGGGCTTTTGCCCAAAGGAGCAAAGTGTGAAAGCAGTTATAATTGGCAGTGGTACAAGTGGAAAAGGAGTCGCAAAACTTTTAAAAAAACTTAGGTTTGACACCTATTTGATTGATGAAAAAAAAGTTCGTTTGTCTGAAAAGGTTTCAGATAAACTTTTGCAAAACTTGGATTTGTTGGTTCTTAGCCCTGGTGTTTCAATTGAAAACACCTTTGTTCAAAAAGCAAAAGCACAAGGTGTAGAAATTGCAAGCGAGCTTGAAATCGGCGCAAGAATGCTTGCTTGTCCGTTTATTGCCGTTACTGGAACAAATGGAAAAACAACAACAGTGTCACTTATTGATAAATTGCTTTCACCGGAAGAAGATGGAAAAGTATATGAAGGGGGAAACATCGGAATTGCTGTTTCTTCCTTTTCTCATGAAACGAAAAAACAAGATAAGGTTGTTTTAGAGGTTTCAAGTTTTCAACTTGAAGCAACTTCTTTTTTTCGTCCTAAAGTTGCAACAATTTTAAATATTGGTCAAGATCATTTAAATCGGCATAAAACCATGCAAAACTATATAGACACTAAGCTTAAAATTCTAAAAGATCAAACAAGCAAAGATTTTGCGATATTAAATCTTGATGACGAAATCTTATGCGAACAAGACTTAAGTTTTGTTAAGTCGCAAATATACTATTTTTCAACTAAAAATGAATGTAAAGGTTGTTATTGCAAAAATGGTTGCATATATTTTAATGATGGCGTTATTTCTCGATTTGTGATGAGAATTTGCGACATTCCTCTTCAAGGTGAGCATAATCTTTCAAATGTTCTTGCGGGGCTTTGCTCAGTGATTTTGTTTGGTGAAAAGATTGAGGGACTTGCAGAAAAGGTTAAAGCTTTTAAGGGCATAAACCATAGGCTTGAATTTGTTTCAGAAATAGGTGGAATAACATTCATTAACGACAGCAAGGCAACAAACATTTCAAGCACGATTGTTGCGATCAAAGCAATGAAAGAGCCAACAACTCTTATTCTTGGTGGAAGTGATAAAGGTTTTGAATATGACGAACTATTCGAAAATTTTTCACCAATAATAAAAAACGTTGTTGCTGTTGGAGAAACAAAAGAAAAGATTGTTAAATGTGCAAAAAAATTTAATGTTATCAATGTATATGAGGCAAAAACTTTTAAAGAGGCTGTTTTTCTTTCGTTTTCTCTTGCAAATGAAAATGAAACAGTTTTGCTTTCTCCGGCAGCGGCAAGTTTTGATATGTTTTCAAATTTTGAAGAAAGGGGAAGAGTTTTTGTGAAAATTGTTCGGGAGATTGCAAAAATTGAAAATCGCAAAATTCGAAATCAAAAAACAAAAAGGCATCAGAATTGATTTTCTGCTTATTTTTTGTGTTTTGTTTTTAGTTGGTTTCGGAATTTTGATGGTCTATTCGGCTTCGTTCTATCAAGCAGAGTTGACCTATTCAAACAAATTCTTTTTCATGAAAAAACAAATTATTGGAGCATTTATTGGCCTTGCAGGTATGATTGCAATGTATTTTGCCAATTATGAGAAACTTAAAAAGTTGAAATGGGTGTCAATTGTGCTTTCGGCTGTGCTTCTTATTTTGGTTTTCATTCCGCACATTGGTGTTAGAGTTTATGGTGCAAAACGATGGATTAATCTTGGATTTTTCACACTTCAACCAAGTGAAATTGCAAAATTTGGTTTTGTGTTATTTGCAGCATCAAGCCTTGCGAAAGCAAACAGAGAAGTTAAGAGTTTTAAAGGCATTTTGCCAACCATTCTTGCAGGGTGCTTAATGTGTTTGCTTATCATCATGGAGCCAAACATGTCAATTACAATTTGTGTTGGTGTTACGATGATTTCAATGCTTTTTGTTGGTGGGGCAAGTTTGAAACATTTTCTGCTTATGCTTATTCCAATTGTTTTGCTTGTTCCAGTTTTAATCATAATTGAGCCATATCGACTTAGAAGGCTTATTGCTTTTCTTGATCCGTTTGCTTCGGCGGGAAGTGAAGGCTTTCAACTTGTGCAATCGCTTTATGGAATTTCAAGTGGGGGACTTTTTGGTGTTGGACTTTTCAATTCAAGACAAAAATATTTGTTCCTTCCATTTTCAGAATCAGACTTTATTTTTTCCATCATTGCAGAAGAATTTGGACTTGTTGGTTGCTTTGTTATAATGGCAATTTTTCTTGTTATTGTGATAAGGGGAATGAAGATTTCGCTTAATGCTCCAACGCGTTTTGGAACCTATCTTGCAAGTGGTATTGTGTCTGTCATAGCAGTCCAAATGCTAGTAAATATCGCGGTTGTGTCTGGCAGCATACCGCCAACAGGGGTGCCACTTCCGTTCATTTCAGCTGGGTCAACAAGCCTTGTTGTGTTCATGAGTGCAATTGGAATTTTGCTTAATATTGACAAACAAACACACACTTCAAGTTTGCTTAAACCAAAGATTGGTGAAACGAAATTTTTAAACTTTAAACATTAAAAAACAGGGCAATAATGCTCTGTTTTTTTTTGCTGTA
>USJH01000004.1 GCA_900554955.1 uncultured Clostridia bacterium
TGGGCTGGATGTTTGATAATTGCAAAAAACTTGGCTATTTAACCTTTGAAACACCATTTAACACAGAAAGAGTAACCGAATTTAGTGCAATGTTTCTGAATTGTTCTTCATTGATCAAAACTGGCGATGCCGACAGTGAAGTTTTCGATCTTAGCAGTTTTAAAACACCTTCTGCAACCAATATGGGTTCAATGTTTTATGGATGTTCGTCTTTAGTTCAAATTGTATTCAGCGAGAACTTTGACACAAGAAATGTTACAAACATGGCATATATGTTTGATGGTTGCACTTCAATAAAATATCTTAGCCTGTCAATGTTTGATATGCAAAACGTAAATTCATGTGGGTCTATGCTAAATTTTGGGTCTGACAACGAAATTCAAGATTTTTATACACCAATACATAATAAGGAAATTTTGGAAATCAATACAAAATCAATTCTTCGTCTTGATGGTCTTATGGGAGAAAGCAATAAAAGAACTTTTGTTCCTGCAAATAGAAGAACGTCAGAACATTATTGTGCCAACACTCAAATTCCAAATACAATGAGTATTTACAATCTTAAATATATCAACGTTATAGAGTTCATGGGGGTTTTGAAAATTCAAGAAGATGATGATCTTGAACTTGACTATTTCATTTTGCCAGACAACAAACACAATAAAAAACTTGTTGCAATTGTAAACAGGGTTGTATAACAAAAGAGCTTCACAGCTCTTTTTGTTTTGCATGGGTTGTTTGTTTTGTGAACATATTCTTCTTGATTCGTGAAAGAGACGGAATAATAAATATTTGTTTTGTGCTTGCAACGGGACGGGGTTTGGTTTATAATAAAGATAGAAAAAATAAAGAGAGAAAAAATATGTTAGACATCGAAGGAAACAAAGAAGAATTTTTACGAATTGCTCGTGAAAATGTTAAACGTGATGGTCTTGAAGAGTTGCTTAAATTTTTGGAAAGCACCGACTTTTTCACTGCACCTTGCTCAACAAAGTTTCACCTTGCTGAAAAAGGTGGGCTTTGCCAACATTCACTTAATGTATATGATCGTTTGGTTCGCCTTGCAACTGACGAATATGGTGAAGATTTCAATCTTGAAACAATGACAATTTGTTCACTTTTCCATGACGTTTGCAAATGTTGCTATTATAAAGAGTCAACAAGAAATGTGAAAGAGAACGGGCAATGGGTTGAAAAACCTTTTTACACTGTTGAAGACTCACTTCCATATGGTCACGGCGAAAAAAGTGTTTATATCATTAATGGCTATATGCGTCTTACTCGTGAAGAAGCAATGGCAATAAACTGGCACATGGGTGGATTTGATGCTCGTGTTCAGGGCGGAAGCCAAGCCTATAGCGAAGCATATTCTCGCTTTCCACTTTGTGTTTTAACACACATTGCAGATCTTGAAGCAACCTATCTTGACGAACAAGAAACTAACAATTAAAGGAAAAATTATGGACTATAAAAAACTTGCAAATTTGCTTTATCCAAACATTGATAAAGACATTGATTTTTATTTGAAAAAGTTTCCAAAAAGAAACTTGCCTGCTGGCGCAGAAGTAACAAGAATTGCACCATCACCAACCGGATTTTTGCATCTTGGAACTGCCTATGGTGCAACAATCGA
Source organism: uncultured Clostridia bacterium (assembly GCA_900554955.1). Classification (GTDB taxonomy): domain Bacteria; phylum Bacillota; class Clostridia; order Christensenellales; family UBA1242; genus UMGS2069. The sequence goes on from USJH01000004.1 coordinate 1,634, forward strand.
CTTTCTCGCTGCAAAAAAATCAAATGGTGTGTTCTATATGCGTCTTGAAGACACCGACCAAAAACGTGAAGTTGAAAAAGCAGGTGAAATTGCTTTTGACATGCTTTGCTATCTTGGTTTAACCCCAGATGAAGGATATCAGGGTTCATCTGCTCAAAAGGGTGAATATGGTGACTATGTTCAATCTAAAAGAACCGAAATTTATCATACTTTTGCAAAACACCTTGTTGCAAATGGAAAAGCATTTCCATGTTTCTGCGAAAAATCAGAATCAAAAGCTGACATTTTGGAAAGAAGAAATGAAATGCTTGAACAAACCGATGATATTGAAGCAAAAGACCCTTGCAGGAACCTTACATATGAACAAATCGAGGCCAATATCAAGGCAGGAAAGCCTTTTGCGCTCCGTTTGCTTTCATCTGGTGATGCAGAAAAAACTTTTGAGTTTACCGACCTTATAAAGGGCAAAAGAACTATTCGTGAAAACACAAAAGACATTGTTTTGATCAAAAGCAATGGAATTCCTGTTTATGCAATGGCACACCTTGTTGATGACACACTTATGGGCACAACAATTGTTGTTCGTGGGGAAGAGTGGTATCCTTCACTTGCAGCTCACCTTGAACTTTTTGATGCATGTGGACTTGCACACCTTAAATATGCCCACACTCCAGTTATCTGCAAACTTGACGAAAGCGGCAACAAACGTAAGCTCAGCAAACGTAAAGACCCAGAAGCTGATGTTCGATATTATGTTGAAAAAGGCTATCCAAAGCAAGCTGTTGTTGAATATCTTATAAATCTTTTGAATTCTGATTTTGAAGCTTGGAGAGCAAAAAATCCAACTGCAAACTATCTTGATTTTGATTTCAAAATTTCAAAAATCTCTTCAAACAACCCAATGTTTGACATTGTGAAAATGGAAGACGTTTCTAAAAATGTTATCAGCCGTATGACTGCAGAAGATGTTTATAATTGTGTGCTTAACCATTCTGAAGAGTTTGACAAAGATTTTGCAGAAATTTGGAAAAAGCATAAACAAGTTGCACTTGCCGTTCTTTCAATTGGAAGAGATGTTGAACGTCCAAGAAAAGACCTTACAACTTTTGCAGATGCAAAAACACAATATGCATATATGTTCAAAGAGCTTTTAAACATGAAGTCACTTTTGAATTTTGATGAAAAGTTTGATAAAGAGACAATCAAAACTTTCCTTTCAAAATATGCAAAGAAAATGGATTTAAATCTTGACAATTCTGAATGGTTTACACAAGTTAAAGAACTTGCTGGCGAGTGTGGTTTTGCAACTGATAACAAACTTTACAAGGCAAATCCAGAAGCTTTCAAAGGAAATGTTGCTGATGCTTGCTCACTTGTTAGGGTTGCAACAACCGGAACCAATCAGACCCCAGACCTTTGCACAATTTTAAAAATTCTTGGCAAAGAAGAAGTTGAAAGACGTCTTGAATTTGTTCTTGAAAACTTATAAGATAATAAAAAATAAAGAAAAGAGTGTTTTTTGCACTCTTTTTTCATTTAATTGCTCATTTTGTTTGAAGCAATCAATAAAATAATGTATCATATTATAGTAAATAAGGAGAAAAAATATGAGAACAGTTGGAACATCTGCTTTTGGAGTGAGAACTCCAATCATAAGAAACGGAGACAATCTTGTTGATATTGTTGCAACAAGTGTGATGAATGTTGCCCGTGACAAAAATTTTGAACTTAAAGATAAAGATATTGTTGCAGTAACCGAAGCGGTTGTTGCAATTTCACAAGGAAACTTTGCATCTGTTGATGACATTGCTGCTGATGTCAAAAAGAAAACTGGCGGTGGGAAGGTTGGTCTTATTTTTCCAATTCTTTCAAGAAACCGTTTTGTTGGAATTTTGGAAGGAATTTCAAAAGCTGTTGATGAACTTGTAATTCAACTTTCATATCCTTGTGATGAAGTTGGAAACCCACTTGTTTCTGCCGATGAGCTTTATAAAAAGGGAATATATACCTATGGCAAAACCTATACTTCTGACGAATTTTATAAACTTGTTGGAAAGGTTGAGCACCCATTCACTGGGGTTGACTATATCAAAGAATATTTAAGCGTTTGCGGAAAAAAAGCAACCGTGATTTTGTCAAACGACCCACTTGAAATTTTGAAACACACCGACAAAGTTATTGTCGCAAGCATTCACACTCGTGAAAGAAATAAAGACATTTTAAGAAAAAATGGCGCAAAAGTTGTGATTGGTCTTGACGACATTTTGCGTGAGCCAAGCAAAACTCATGGCTATCATGACAAATATGGTGTTCTTGGTTCAAACCGCTCAACTGATGGACATCTTAAATTGTTCCCACGTTGCGGAGAAGAATTTGCCTATGCTCTTCAAAAAGAATTGAAGAAAAGAACCGGGAAAACACTTGAATGCATGGTATATGGCGATGGCGCTTTCAAAGACCCAGTTGGTGGAATTTGGGAGCTTGCAGACCCAGTTGTAAGCCCAGGATATACAAGCGGACTTGAAGGGACTCCAAGCGAAATTAAACTTAAATATGTTGCCGACAACAATTTTGAAAACCTTCGTGGCGAAGAACTTGAAAAAGCAATGAGAGAGTTTATTAAAAACAAATCAAAAGAAACCAAAAATAAAAAAGAAAGCCTTGGAACAACTCCAAGAAGAATTGTAGATCTTGTTGGATCTCTTTGCGACCTTATGAGTGGAAGTGGAGACAAGGGAACCCCAGTTGTTCTTATCACTGGCTATTTCGATAACCTTTCGAATGATTAATATAAAAATATTAAAAAACAAAAAAGTCACAGTTTGTGCTGTGGCTTTTTATTTTTCAAGTTCATTTTCATTTTGTTTTGCTTTAAGTCCGTTTTCAATGCTTGCAATCTTTTTTGCTTTAAGAAGATTGTCAAGATTTCGATCGATATGCTTAATGTCGGAAGAATAAAGGTTTGAATATGCAATTTCAAGTGCCTTTTTTGTTGATATTTTTTTCATAGATATATTATTTACTTTAGTTGAAATTTTATACAGTTTATGTTATTTTTGTATAACAAAAGTGTGGACATGGTTTATTGCTGATGTTATACTTATACTATAAAGATTCTTTGGAAAAAATATATAAGGTGAGAAATGAAAAAGAAAATTGTATGGGGCGAAAAGCGCTATTATACTGATTATAAAGACAATAGCTTCATGAAAACAATTGTTTTCAGAGAAAAGAAAATCAAAAATAACTATAAATATGTTCCAAGTGCAATTGTAAGATTTTTTCAAAATCTCTTTTATTATCTTATTGCCATTCCAATTTTATGGATAATTCTTAAAGCGAAACAAGGTGTGAAGGTTTACGGAAGAAAGAACATCAGAAAACTTAAGGGTGGAGCAATTTTAATTGGAAACCACACCCATGCAATGGACGGTTGCTTTGCTTCAGTTATGGTTGCTTTTCCGAAAAGAAACTATATCATTACAAAGAAAGATGCTGTTGAAGTTGTCTTTGCAAAATATTTTACAAAAGGTCTTGGAGCTTTGCCACTTCCAGACGAACCAAAAGGACTTGCAAACCTTAGCAGTGCGATAGATTTTTATGTTAAACATGGCAAAACAGTTACAATTTTTCCCGAAGCATGTGTTTGGCCATATTATAACAAGCTTCGCCCACTTGCTCCGGCAAACTTTCACTATGCTGTGAAGAGCAATGTCCCTGTTGTGCCATTTTGCATTACATATCGTTATGCAAAGGGAAAAAACTATCTTTCTAAAAAGCCAAAAGTTAACATTACTATTTTAGAGCCTATTTATCCAGATGTGTCGCTCAGCCCAGCAGATGCAAAAGCTAAACTTGCAGCTCAAACAGAAGAAGCAATGAGAAAAGTTATCGACAGCGAAGAAAATGTCGCTTTTTATGAATATATCAAACGTGATGAAAAAATGAATGAAACATCACAAGAAGGGGAAAATTAATTTATGTTTTATAAATTTTTCCATATTGGAAATATAGTTTTTTATATATTGCTTGCCATAAGCTGTGTTTTGCTTTTGCAAAAAATTATTTATCATATTTTTGGTTTGTTTCCATCAAAAAGGTTTAAAGAAGCAAAGAAAGACCATAAATATGCAATAATTATTCCGGCAAGAAATGAAAGCAAGGTTATAGAGCAACTTTTAATTTCAATTAAAAATCAAAACTATAATAAAGACCTTTTGAAAACTTTTGTTGTTGTTGAGCAAGAAACCGACCCAACTTGTGAAATTTGCAAGAACTATGAAAACACTGAAGTGTTTGTGAGAAAGCATCTTGAAAACAAAGGGAAGGGCTATGCTCTTGACGAAGTGATAAAACACATTTTTGCTTCGGGCGAAAAATATGAAGCATTTTTCATTTTTGATGCCGACAACGTTCTTGACAAAAACTTTATCACTGAAATGAACAAGTGTTACGATGCTGGCTATAAACTTTGCCTTGGCTATAGAAACAGTAAAAACTGGAATGGTGGCTGGGTTGCTTCGTGCAGTGCACTTACTTTCTCAATGATAAATACTTTTCAAAACAAAAGCAAGGCAAGATTCAAACGAAATGTTGTTGTAAGTGGAACCGGATTTTATATTTCATCTGACATTTTGGAAGAATTAGGTGGTTGGGATTTTTGCACCTTAACCGAAGATTATGAAATTTCAACCTATTCAGCTCTTCATAATATCAAATCAACATATAATGAATATGCCGAATATTATGATGAGCAACCAACAAAACTTAAAACCAGCTGGAATCAACGTTTGCGTTGGTGTAAGGGCTATTCACAGGTAAACAAGAAATATAATAAAAAACTTGTAAAAAGCATGATTTATGATAAAGAACAACGTTTAAATAAGTTTGAATATCTTTTCAGCATTTTGCCTGTCATGTGTCTTATTGCAACAACAATTGTTTATGCACTTTACACTTTTGTTTTGGCAATTGTTGGTTCGTGCATTGGCTCAGAATTTGCTTGGCCGGTGTGGAGGGCTTTTATAACGGTTGCCGCAAGCATGTATTTGTTCTTTGTGCTATATTCAATGGCGATGCTTATTGCGGAAAGAAAACACACCGACATCACATTGAAAAACTCTTTAATTTGTTGTTTAATGAGCCCATTTTATTGGGCATGTTATGTTCCTCTTTATATCACTGCACTTTTCAAAAAGACAGTTGAATGGAAACCAATTGCTCACAATGTAAAAATGGCAAAAGATGGAGTGACAGAAGTTGAAGTTATGCTTGAAGAAAGTGCAGAAAAAGACATTGAAGAAGAGAATAAAGAAAATAAAAACAACAGCTAAATTGCCATTTTAAAGTGTCTTTATTTAAAATGCATAAGGAAAATCATAAAAACAAAAATCTCACCTTTATGGTGAGATTTTTTCATTGATTTTGATAAATTATATTATAAACAGATATAAGCTTAAACAAAATAGAATAAAGAGAAATGTTTGTAAAATAAAAAATATAGAAAATAAAAAAAGGTTGGGCATATTGCCCGACCTTTTAAATGGCTTTGTTAAGCTTTTAAAGCTTTTTTAGTAACAAGGCTTGCTGCTGAAAGAGTTGATGTGATAAATGCAACAATAACTCCAGCACCGAATTTGTATGCTTCACTGAACTTGGTTGAAGCAACTTCAACATTCATAAGTGCACCAACACCAATAAGTGCTGCAAGAGAAGCTGCAAACATTACAAGTGCTGCAATTCCAGCAAGAAGAGCAGTTTTAATCTTGAACATTGCAAGAAAAAGAGCAACAACTAAAACAAGTCCAGCAACTGCTGCAACAAATTCCATCCAAGCAGCGAAACCAAGTTTTCCTTTATAGTCGTCACTGTTTTTAAGCGCTGCAAGTTGTGTGTAATGTGCTGCTTTATTAAGATTAAGATTTTTTGTTTCTTCTTGTGCTTTATCTTTTGCTTTTTCAACACTTATAAAGCAAACTTCTGCTGCTGAGTATGAAAAATTGTCTGAATCTTTGCTTTTGATTGTTGGAACAAAGAACATTACAATTGAAACAACAGCAAGTGCAAGAGCAACAAAACTTAAAATTGTGCCAAGCAATTTTTTGTTAGATTTTTTTGCCATATTTTATTCTCCTTTTATAAACTGATTATATTTTAGCAAAAGTCAACATTTTATACAAACAAAAAAGGCGATTTTTTTAAATTTTGTTATTTTTGTGTAATCATGTTGAAAATCTCTCTGATTTGTTTTTTATGTTTAGGACTTGGTTGGCAAAGTGGCATTCTATAAATGGGTTTAACTTTTAAGAGAAGTGACATATAAAATTTGATTGGAATAGGGTTGGTTTCAATGCTCATTGCATTTATAAGTGGTTCATATTTTCTGTAAAGTTTTTCAACCAGTTGCGGGTCGAAAGAATACATTTCAAAAAGAGTGTGGACAAATGATGGCATTGCATTTCCGATAACTGAAACCACTCCACATGCACCAATCGAGAGCATTGGCAAAATATAATTATCATTTCCGCATAAAATTTGGAACGATGGTGAAATAAGATTGCTTTCTTTAACAATGTCTGAAAAGCAAGTTGAAGCTTCTTTAACACCGATAATGTTTGGGTGAAGTGAAAGTTTTTTCATTGTTTCAAATTCGATATTTGCTGATGTTCTTGAAGGAATATTGTAAAGGATAATGGGAACTGCAGAATTTGAAGCAAGAGTTAAAAAATGTTTCAAAATCCCGGCTTGTGTTGGCTTGATATATGGTGGAACTGAAATTAAAAATGCGTCTGGGTTATATTTTGAAAAAGTAGATATTTCTTTTTTACAGTCTTTTGTTGAATAACTTAAAATTGAGACAATAATAGAAATGTTTGAAGGAAGTTTTTCTTTGACAAATTTTAAAATCTTAATCTTTTCGTTAGGTGTCAAAGTGTGCCCTTCACCTGTGCTGCCAAACAGAACAATTCCGTCGGTTTTCTCTTTAATTTGCAGATTTAAAATGTTGTCAAGAGCATCATAGTCAATTTTGTTTTGACTTAAAAATGGTGTTATAAGTGCTGTATAGTTTCCGAAAAGTTTCATGCTAAATCTCTCCTTAAAATCATGTCTTTGTGGAGTTGTTTTGAAAGTAACAGGGCTTGGTTTGGTTTAACTATAATTTTTATTGCTGTTGGAGAAATTGAAATTTTAAATGTATAAATATTCAATTTTTTGCATGTTTTATACAAATAAGATTTCAATTTGCTATTTGAAAGAAATCCGCTTCCAACAATTGTTATCATTTCACACTTGATTTTTTGAATTTTAAATGGTAAATCTATCTCTTTAAGCATTTTGGGTTTAAAATTATCTAAAACGCTGCTGAAAAAATATGCATTTTTATTCAAATAATGGTCAAAATAAATGTTTTTTGCCTGTTTTTCGCATATTTTTTCAATAATTTGCGGAAAATTATCGTCTTTGCTTTTTAATAGATAAAGGTTGTTTTTAAAAGACAAACCATCAACATTAAAAAAGTTTATTGGAAAGTCATAAAGAGTTGTTCCTTTATTTGTTTGACTTTTCAAAACTTCAACATCGGTTTTTGATGTTGATGCAATTTCAAGGCTTGTGCTTTCCATGACTTTTGCTCCGCAAGATGAAAGTTCAATTGCATTTGAAATGTTCAAACTTTCAATTTGTTTTGCATTTTTAAATATGTTTGGATTCGCTGAATAATAGCCCTTAACATCGGTGTAAACAATTACTTTTGCATCAAGAATTGTTCCAAGAGCAATTGCTGTTGTGTCAGATCCGCCTCGGCTGAGCATACACAGTTTTCCGTTTTCATCAATTGCTTGAAAACCAGGAATAATTACAATGTTTTTCTTTTCAAGCTCATGCAAAATGTTTGCTGTTTCAATATGTGATAAAACTGAACAATTTTTATCGCCTTTTGCAAACATTCGAATGTTTTCGGGATAAAGAACAGTGTTTGAGACATTTATATTTTCAAGAGCAAGTGCTAAAACGTTTGCGCTTATTTTTTCGCCGATGCAAACAAGTTCTGGCAATTTGTCAGAAGCTTTGTTATTTGCTTTTTTTGCAATTTTAAGAAGAGCATCGGTTGTTTTTCCCATTGCTGAAACCACGACAACAAGTTCATCGGCTTTGGTTTTGTGAAAATATGAAATAAATTTTGCTATTTTTTTAACTTTTGAAACAGTGGAAAGGCTACTTCCACCAAATTTGATAACAAAACGCATTTTTATCTCCTTTGCACCTTAGTTTATGAGCGGTTTTTCAAAAGTGTTAAATGCAAAATAAAATTTTGCTTGCTATCGATTTGAGAAAATGTTAATATATTCATATAAAAGGGTGAAATATGGGAAAAATTACTAAATGTGAAAATTGTGGCGCGGAACTTGTTTTCAGCCCAGAAAGAAATTGTCTTGTTTGCAAAAGCTGTGGAAGCTCTTTCATGGTTAAAAATGCTTCAGGAAAAATTGCTCGTCGTGTTTATTCGTTTAATTATAATCCAGAAGATAACAGAGTTGACGAAACACAATATGAATGTCCAAGTTGTGGCTCAAAAATCATGGCAGGCCGTGAGAAACCACTTGGAATTTGTGCCTCTTGCGGAAATACAAATTTGATAAAGAAAACAAATTCAGTTGTTGTTCCAGATGGAATAATTCCTTTTACAATTTCAAAAGCCAAGGCTGGTGAAATTTTTCAAAAATTTGTTAAATCAAGAAAATTTGCACCATCAGACCTTGGACAAATGGCTCGCTCACAAAAACTTATTGGTGTTTACAACCCGGTTTGGAAATTTGATTTTGAAACTCACATTCACTATTCATATGTTGGTGAAAAGAAATATCTTGATAAAAACGATAATGAATATGTGAAATATTATCCTGAAGACAAGACAAAAGAAGAACGTTTTGAAAATGTGCTATTGAGTGGAAATAAGCAAATCAGCGATAAAATGCTTGAAGAAATTGGTGACTATGATTTTTCAAAAGCAATTCCATATTCAAGCGATTATGTTCTTGGTTTCTATTTGACAGACACCAATCGTGATTTGCATGTTGTATATGACGGCTTTAAAGATAACATTGAATATCAAAACCGAAAAGAAATTGAAAACCGTGTTCGAAAAGATTATGACTCTCTCAGCAATTTTGTTTGCCACACAAGGTTTAAAGATGAAGAGTTTGGCTATATTGGTGTTCCAATTTGGGCAAACCACTATACATATAAGGGCAAAAATTATCATTGCTATATTAATGGTCAAACTGGAAAATTTTCAGGAAGTGCACCTAAATCAATTTGGAAAATTTTGGGACTTGTCGGTTGCGGGGTTCTTGCATTCGGGGCACTTTTGCTTTTGCTTTTTAAATTATTTTAGGAGATAAATATGGCAGATTTTGAAAAAATGATTTCTGAAATCAAATCCAAGTCAACTGTTGCTGGAATTTCATCTGAAGAAGTGTCATTTGTAAAATCACTTGTCGAAAATAAGTGTAAAGACAAAACTTTGTTTGTTTGTGAAGGCCTTTGGGCGGCTGAAAAACTGATTGATAAAAAGTTTGAAGTTTTGCAGTTTTTCTATAATCAAGAAAAACTTGAGTGTGGAAAAGTTGGCACTTTCGATCTTGAAAAAATCGCAAAAATGGCAAATTATGCTTTAAAAACCTTTGCAATTTCTGAAAAATCTTGCAAAAAAATCAGTGATCGTGATGGCTTTGATGAATATTTCATTGTTGCAAGACTTAAAAATTATAGTCTTTCAGATATTGAAAAAATGTATAATAATAACAACAATGTTCTTGCAATTGTAATGGACGGACTTGAACAACCAGGAAATATTGGTGCAATTCTCCGTTCGTTTGATTGTGCTGGGGGCGACTTTGCAATTGTAACAAACAAACAGGCTCGCCTTTCAAACAGCAGGCTTGTTCGCTCAACTCTTGGTGCAAGTTTCATGCTTCCGATTTTAGAAGCAGAGATTGATGAAGTTCAAAAATGGCTTGAAAAAAACAATTTTAAATGTGTTGTAACCGACTTGCAGGCAAAAAAGAGCTATCGTGAAATTGACTATTCTGGAAGAATTGCAATTGTTGCGGGAAATGAGCACACGGGAATTTCTCCTTCTTGGAGAAAACTTAAAAATTCGGAGAGCATCATTATTCCTATGCTTGGTTCTTGCGAATCGCTTAATGTTGGATTCGCCTCAACGCTTGTTGCATATGAAGCAGGGCTTCAAAAATTCGGAAATAAGAAGAAATAGAAATTTAATTAAAAAATGCCGTTTGGCATTTTTTTGTGCAAATGATTTTGAAGTTTGCTTTTCTTATTGTAAAATAGAACTTGCAAAAGAAAAAACAAACATTGTTTGAAGGAGAAAAAATGATATATTTTGTTCGTCATGGCTCAACCTCTTGGAATGAAAATGTTGATGAGAATGGTGTGAAAAAACCAAAATGTCAGGGTATTGCGAATATTCCACTTAATGAAAAAGGAAAAGATCAAGCAAGAATTCTTGCAAAAGAGCTTGCTGGTGTGCACTTTGATAGGGTTTTGTGCAGTCCACTTTCAAGAGCGATTGAAACTTGCAAAATAATTTGTGGCGATAAATATGCCTTTGAAATTGAACCACGACTTATAGAGCGTGATTTTGGAGAGTTTGAAGGCTTAACTCGTGACCAATTTGATTTTCTAAAGCTCTGGAATGCAAATGATAAAACAAGATATATTAAAGCAGAAAGCATGAGTCATTTAGTTTCTCGTGTTTTCTCTCTCTTAGATGAGCTTGCAAAAGAGCCAAATAAAAACTATTTGCTTGTTTCCCATGGTGGAGTGGGGTGCATTGTAATGAGCTATTTTGCTGGGATTCCGGAAGATGGCAACTATATTTCTTTCGAAATTCCAAATGGAAAACCATTGATTCTTAATTTTTCTAAAAAGGAGAATAAACATTGATTACAAGAAAATTATCACTTGATGAATTTCACTTGCTTCTAGGACAAACAATAATGTATTGCCAGATTATCGAAGGGGACATCAAGCACATTTATTGTGCAATGAGAAAAGGTGATATTTTTGAAAACTTTTTCATGATAGAGCAACAAAAATGGACACTTGGTGAAACCCTTGTGGAACTTCAAAAACTTGATTATTCTGACAATCGCCCTTATCTTTCGCTTGAAGACTATGATTATTTAAGAAAACTTACAAGAAAAAGAAATCATTGGTGCCATGAGTCATATATAAATTTTGTCTATCTTGGTGAAGATTTTGCATCTTCAAAAGAATATCAAAAAGAATGCAGAAGACTTATTGAAGACAATCAAACACTTGCAGAAGTTTATAAGAAACTTGAACAAGTAAGACAGCGAGCGATGCACGATTTTAAAAGAAATTAAATCATCTTGTTTTAAAAATGCAGAAAATATGAAAATTTGATGCTATATAAAACATAAAAACATTAAAAAAATGCAAAAAATCGTTAAATTTGCATAAAAAATTACAAAGTATGCGAATTTTAGTTATTGCTTTTATAAATACATGGCAAAGGAGAAGTCAATGCTTGGTGCAATTGTAGGTGATGAAGCTGGGTCAATTTATGAGTTTGATCAACTTAAAAACGTGAAAGCTGTCAAAATGAAAAAACTGATTGAAGACAATGCATTTTTCAGCGATGACACAATTTTGACGTGTGCGGTTGCTGATGCAATTTTAAATGGCGGGGATTATTGCTCTAAAATTAAAGAATATACAATTAAATATGAAAATTATAAACCTGAATTTTCTCCATATTTTAAAACTCCATTTTCTCCAAATTTTATTGCTTGGACGAAATCAAGTGAAAATGGGACAAGTGCTGGCAATGGTGCAATGATGCGAATATCTCCAGTTGGTTGGCTTTTTGAAACTGAAGAAGAAGTGAAAGAAAACGCAAAAATGGTCACAATGGTGTCGCATAATTGTGAAGAATCAATAAATTCAGCAATAATTGTTGCACTTATCATTTTTTATGCAAGAAAAGGATTGTCAAAACAAGAGATAGTTGAGAAGTTGAATTTAAAAATTATTAAGCCAAAAATTGAAAAATTCAATTATCTTTGCTCGGACACTTTGCCCGTTTGTCTTTATTCGGTTTTTGAAACAAACAATTTTGAAGATTGCATAAAAATGGCATTGTCTTTTGGTGGAGACACCGATACTAATGCTTGCATTGCTGGAAGCATGGCAGAAGCTTTATATGGAATTGATGAAAATGTCAAAAAACAAGCGAAACAAAAACTTCCACCTGATCTTTTAAATGTTGTTGAAAATTTCTATAAACGTCTTGAAACAAATAAAAAGCAAAAATAAAAAACACCATTTGCAAATGCTTTGGTGTTTTTTATACTTTATTTTTCAAAAGAAGGAATAAAAATTTCTGATATTTTTTCGTTTAAAACAATTTTATCACGATTATAAACAACAATAATGTGTCCGTTATTTTTTGGGGTTTGGCGAATCAAGGCATCATAGCCAAGGGTTAAAGCTTTAACCATATAATCTGATTGTTTATGCATGAAAAAATATAAATAATCAAGGTCGCGTTCTGACAGTGTGCCACCAAATTTTTGACCTAAAGTTTTTATAATTTTGTTTTGATCACGGAAAAATTCGTGGTTTAAAATCTTTGGATTTGTGAGTTTTGCATCTTCTCCAATTTTGCCTGAAAGAATATTTACTCCGAAAAAAGAATTCAGTTTTGAAAGGCGAGTATAATAGTTTGCATAATATTTCTTTGTTGCAAAATAGATTCCGTTTCCAAGTGCGGCAGCCCTATGTGCTCGTTGAAATTCGCCTTTTGCGAAGTCGTAAACATATTTGCAAAAACTGATTTTATCACAGTCGAATCCACGATAAATCACCATGCCTTTCACTTTTCCATATTCTTTTTGTGAAAGTAAGTTTGGAAGCTTTTGATCAAGGCAAAACAAATGATAAAAACCACTCGACAGTGTGCCTTCTGTGAGTGTTCGATTTTTAATATTAATTATCAATTCTTCAATGTCGTTCATTGCAAATATTATAGCAAACAACTTTTTTGTTGTCAATATATGCACTTTTTAGAAACTGTGAAAGGATTTGGAAAACTTAACAAATAAGATATATGTTTTTTGTAATGAATAATAATTTGCAAAATAAAAAACCACCCCAAAGGTGGTTTTTTGTTGAGTTTTTATACAACAAGTGGAATGATAACTCCAAGAAGAACAACCAAAAGAAGAACAACATAAAGAACTTTCCAAACTGTTTGTTTTGGTTTAACATAACGCCAAGCAAGAACTGCTACAATGCAAATTGCAATAGCTGTTGCAAGGTCTTTCAAAGCTGAAACAACTTTAAAGTTTACTCCGCAAAGTGCAAGGATAGATGCAACCAAATATAAAATTGCCATTGCACCAATGCACCAAAAGCTGATTTTGTTAAGACCCCAAGTTTTAACACCTGAGCTTCTGCTTGAAGATTTTTTAGTTGTTGTTTGTTTTGTTTCGGTTGTTTTTGTTGTTTTTTTAGCTGCTGGTTTTGTTGAAGATTTTTTTGCTTCTGCCATTGTTTTTCTCCTTTGTTTTATTCGGTTAAAATTCTATCACAATGCAAAATAAAAAGATAGCAAATGAAAACATTTTTTTCAAAAACTATCTTTCTTGTTCGTTTTCTTCAGTTTCAGCACTTGATTTTTGTGAAAACATGCTTGCATATTTCTCTTTTGTTTGCATAAGATTCTTTAAACTTTGGTTTTTCTTTTGTAAAAACATGCTTGCATATTTCTGATTAGAAATTACAAGATTTCTTTTGTCATCGTGAATGAAGCCAGAAATCCATTCAGCTTTGAAAATAGAAACTGGAATTGCATATTCGGTCAAAGTGCAAACATCTTCTTGAAAACCGTGGGCAGGATAGTATCCTTTTCCTTTGTAAATGAAAAGAATTGAGTTTGGAATTTCAAAACTGCAAAAATAAAAATCATTGTCGTAACTTCTATAAATTGAACGAATATCTTGCATTGATTCTGCATTTTTGTAAAAGTGAATATATCTTTCGGTTGAATTGTAATGGTGAGTGTTCGCTTTTGGTTTGCCATTTGAAAAATAAGAACCAATATTGTCAACATTGTTTCTTAAAATATTTTTCAATTCTTCATGACTTAAATATCTGTAAACTCTCATGACCATATTATATAACGAAAAGACTCACATTTCAAGAGCGAACTGTGAATTTTACAAACATCTAAAATGTTCTCAGATTTATTGAATAACATTCAATAAAAAATGCCGTTTCATTACTCATTCATTACTCGTTTTCTTTCGGGAAAATAAAAAAGCACCAAATTTGGTGCTTTCATATACCATATATTGTGTTGCTTTCGAAATTATATCACAATATATTATGTTTTGGTAGTCCCAAGGAGAGTCGAACTCCTCACTTCGCCGTGAAAGGGCGATGTCTTAACCGATTGACCATGGGACCATATATGTGGTAGCGGCTGGGGGGGTTTAGACCACCGCCCACCGGGGGTGA
>USJH01000005.1 GCA_900554955.1 uncultured Clostridia bacterium
TGCAATTGCCGGTGCAATTGGGCTTGCGATTGGAATTGCAATTCAAAACATTCCAGAGGGCCTTGCAGTTGCTCTTCCCGTTTATAAGCACACACAAAACAAAAACAAAGCATTTTTGTTCGGCATGCTCAGTGGCATTGTTGAACCAGTTTTTGCATTTATAAGCGTTTTACTTGTATCACAAATCAAAGTTTTGTTGCCATGGTTTTTGGCATTTTCTGCCGGCTCAATGATTTTTGTTTCGGTTGAAGACCTGATTCCAGACGCAAAAGAAAGCCAAAACTCACATGCCGGAACATGGGGTTTTATTGTTGGCTTTTTGCTTATGATGATTCTTGATGTTTTGCTAGGTTAAAAGTTTATTAAAAAATTTCAAAAATCGCTAATAAAGTTGACGACCACCTCTTAAAATAGTTATACTTCAATCATTATCTATTTAGGAGGAAAAAATGAAAGAAAATAAAAAACTTCCAAAGTCAGTTTGGCTTCCACTTACAATTGTTGGCAGTCTGCTGATTGTTGGACTTATTGTGTTTGTTCTTGTTTACACAATCGCATTAAAAGTTGATCTTAAAATTTCTGCAAATCAAGTTGAACAAACTCAATCAATAGTTGTTAAATGGGACACATCAAAACCAGTTGACGAAGTTGTTATCACCGTTAAGCATGGAAATGACATTGTAAGAAAATCAACCCTTGCAAAATATAATGAAATTGCTCAAGGTCAAATGACAATTCCTGTTTATTACGGAAAGTTAACTGTAAAAGTTGACATTAAAAAGGGAATCTACAAAACAAGCAAAAAAGTTGAAGTAAAAGTATTTACAAACGAATACAATATTGCACCAATCACAGCAACAATGCCTGTAACATTGTTCACTCTTTCTCTTGAAGACATTACAAATAAAGGTCAAATTCCAACATTTGTATGGTTCAAAAGAAGCGGTGCTTGGGACTGGTCAAAACTTCCTGAAAATGTTTACCCAATGCCTGTTGCATCAACAAGAGAACTTCTTAACAGTGGCGAAAACACAATGTATAAAAAAACAAGCGCCTACGTTAAAGAACTTTATTCAATGAATAAAAACTCAAAATTCAATTTCTACTATAATGACTATTTTGCATTTGGAGCACTTCAAGCAACAATTGCAAACGGAATCCCTTCTGAAAACTATCATATCACTCTTCTTTCAGACGGAACAGCTTCATTCAACTATTTTAACAAACATTTAAACAATGCAAACTATGAAACCGAATATGCTAACATGGTTCAAAAATATGAAACACTAAAAACTCAAATTGCAAAACGTAAGACCTATAAACAATCAAGTGCTGGTTTCGCAATCAATGCAAACACTTTAAGAGAATATGCTTTCATCATGGCAAACGAAGAAACAAATGTTGATTGGTGGCTTACAAGAGCAAATGGAACACTTGGAACTTTCGTTCTTGACACGGAAACTGGCAAAACTGTATATGACAACCTTGTTGCACCAACAATTGGAACAGCAATTCAAGTTAAAGATTTGAAAACTCTCTTGGTTAAAATTGATCCAAAAGTTGACAACAAAAATGCAGGTAAAACTGATGAAGAAATCAATGAAATGACAAAAGATCTTTGGTTCAAAAAAGAAGATTTGAAAGCACTTTACAAATTCAGCGATACTATGTTTGATAAAGCAAAAGAACAAAACAAAGAAGTTATGGTTATTCTTGGAACTTGGACACAAACCGAACAAGCAGAACTCTTTGATAACTATGTAAAAGCAATCCAAGCATATTATGGCGAGAATTATGTTTATTACTATAAAGGACATCCAAAAAGAACCCAACAGACACTGTTGCAGGAAAACGTAAACACCTTGAAGAACTTGGACTTATTGATATTGACTCAACAATTCCAGCAGAACTTATATTCTTCTTCAACCCTGATGCATTTGGCTCTGGATATCAATCTTCAACATTCCTTTCTGTTTCAGCAGAAAAAACTTGTGCAATCATTAAAACAAGAAAAGACACATTCTCTGAATCTTATAAACCAAATGTTGACATTTTCATGTCACTCAACACTTTAAACAGTGCAAAAACTGGTTTCACATCTTCACAAAATTGTGTTCTACTTGAATTCAATGACACAACAAAATATGACATTGCAATTTTCGATGTAACACAAAATAAACTTACATATTATAAATTGAATGAATCTTCTGTATATGAAGAAGTTCAAGCATAACTAGCCATATAAAAGAGCAAAATTTTGATATTTTGCTCTTTTTTATTTGCAAAATTTCTTAATGAAAATTGTCAACTTTGTTTTTCAGATTTTTTTATTTTGCATATTGACGAAATAGCATTTTTATGATATAATAAAAGTATATACAAAAGATGAAGCAAGAAAAGGTTTGGAGGTTTCCAAACCTTTTTTGTTTGCAATTTTACTAACAAACATGAAATTTTCATAATTTATAGACAATCATTTTAGCGATAGTGTATAATATTCGCAAAGGAGCAAACATGATTAAACTTGAAAATTTATCATATAAAGTTTCAGACAAAGAAACTGGAAAAGAAAAATATATTTTAAAAAATCTTAATCTAGAATTTCCGAAAAATAAAGTAACCGTCATAACCGGACACAACGGAAGCGGAAAAAGCACACTTATCAAACTATTGATGGGAATCATTTCTCCAACATCTGGGAAAATTTTGGTGAACGGAACCGACATCACCCCACTTCAAATTCAAGAAAGAGCAAACATGGGGCTTACAATCGCATTTCAACAACCTGTCCGCTTTAAAGGATTAACAGTTCGTGATCTTTTGAATCTTGCAAGCAAAAAACAGGGCAAACTTGCCGATGCATGCGAATATCTCGCTAAAGTTGGACTTTGCGCAAAAGATTATATTGATCGTGAACTTGATGATCGTTTATCTGGTGGCGAACTTAAAAGAATTGAACTTGCAATTGCACTTGCAAAAGGCGGCGACATTCTTTTATTTGACGAACCAGAAGCAGGAATTGACCTTTGGAGCTTTGATGGACTTGTAAACATTTTCAAAGAACTTAAAAACAAAACCGTTATCATTGTAAGCCATCAAAAGAAGCTTCTTGACAATGCCGATTATATTCTTCTTCTAAACAATAATCACGATGCAATTCTCGGAACTAAAAAGGAAATGCTCGAAAATCTCAATAAACCACAATGCGCAAAACTTGGAGGGTTAATCAATGGATAAAATCAACCAAACCGACAGCGAACTTTTAGAGCAAATTGCAGACATGCACGGAATTCCACAAGGCAGTTTCAACATTCGAAAAAACGGCCAAAGCATTGCAAGAAACAGTGACAGCGACATTGAAATTATAAGCAAAACCGACAAAAGCGGAATTGACATTATTGTTAAACCAGGTGTTAAAAATAAAAGTGTGCACATTCCAGTTATCATTACTGTCGGAAACCTTTCAGACCTTGTTTATAACGACTTTTATATTGGTAAAGGCGCCGATGTCTTGATTGTTGCAGGTTGCGGAATTCATAACGAAACAAATCAAAAAAGCCAACATGACGGAATTCACACCTTCCATCTTGAAGAAGATTGCAAGGTTAAATATGTTGAAAAACATCTTGGAGTTGGCATAGGCTCAGGAGAAAAAGTTTTAAACCCAACAACCGAAGTTTATATGAAAAGTGGAAGCGAGTTTGAAATGGAAACAATTCAAATTGGCGGTGTTTCATATTCAAACAGAAAAACAAAAGCAGTGTTAGACGACAACACAAAATTAATCATTAAAGAAAAAATTAAAACCAACAAAAAACAAAAAGCAATCACAGCTTTTGATGTTGTTTTGAAAGGCAAAAATTCAAGTGTCGAAGTTATAAGCCGAAGTGTTGCAAAAGATTCTTCTCGTCAAAAATTTGTTTCAAACCTTCACGGAAGAAATGAATGTTTTGGACACGTTGAATGTGACGGAATCATTCTGGATAAAGCTCAAATCATAAGCGAGCCAAAGATTACAGCAGAAAACATTAATGCAACATTAATTCATGAAGCCGCAATTGGAAAAATTGCTGGAGACCAACTTATCAAACTTCAAACTCTTGGGCTTTCAGAAGAAGAAGCTCAAAACGAAATTATCAAAGGTTTCTTAAAATAAAATGAAAAAAGCACTCAAAACGAGTGCTTTTATTTTTTGTCTTTTTAGAATCTTTTAATTAAAAAATCATTCGAGATTGTGTTGATATTTCATTTTCAAAAAATATTTAAAAATCGCAATCAATTTACCAATTTTAAAGCGTGATAAAGGGCAAAGCGAAAATTAGTGAAAAGTGAATAGTGATTAGTGATGATGTAGTTTGATAATTACAAACAACAAATAAAAACTTTAAATCTATACTTACTTTATCAATTCCGTGTGGTCAAGTAGCAGGTTTGTTTATATTTTTGAGCTAAAACCCCCAAACAGGGTTCCCGATTGTATCTTGCGTTACATCGGGGTTCTTGTTTGGGGGTTTTAGCCGAAAAGATGAATAAAGGTGTGGTTCATAGTCCCGCCGGCTCGGAGAGAGGCGGAACTACTTACCGCAGCAGTTCTTATACTTCTTCCCACTTCCACATGGACAAGGGTCATTTCGGCCAATAGTCTTGTTTTTGTTTACAACTGTTCCTTGTGGACGAAGGTTTTGAGCAGGATTTTTTCTTTGTTGTGGTTGTTTGCTTCCATTGATAATTTTAATACCCATCATAATGTTTGCAGTGTCCATTCGCATTGAAGAAATCATGTTTTCAAACATGTCATAGCCTTCTTGTTGATAAACAGTGATAGGGTTTTTGTTTCCATATGCACGAAGTCCAACACCTTGACGAAGAATTTCCATATCATCGATATGGTCAATCCATTTTTTATCCATGCAACGAAGAAGAATGTCTCTTTCAACTTTGCAAAATTCAATTCCGTCTGCTTCGGTTTCTTCTTTCTTTTTTTCATAACGTGCGGCAGCAAGTGAATATATCTCTTCTGCAAGCTCACGAGTTGAATAGCGATTTAACACTTCATCTGTAATGAAAGATGTTCCTTTTTCAAGCAAACGATTTTCAAGTTCGTTGTTGAAAGCTTCTTTGTCAACTTCATCTGGTTGCTTGTCATTGTCATATTCAAGCACTGCATTGTTCACAACTTCACGAATCATTTCAAGAATTTTTCCATGGACATCTTCACCGTCCAAAATGCGGTTTCTTTCTTTATAAACCTCTTCACGTTGACGATTTAAAACATTGTCATATTCAACAACTTGTTTTCTGATTGAGAAGTTACGTGCTTCAACACGTTTTTGAGCGGTTTCAACACTTCTTGAGAAGAATTTCCAATTGATTGAAGTGTCTTCATCAAGTTTAAGAATTTCTGCCATTCTTTTAAGACGATCTGATCCAAAAACACGAGCAAGGTCATCGTCAGCTGAAATATAGAAAATTGACATTCCAGGGTCACCTTGACGACCAGAACGACCACGAAGCTGGTTATCAATTCGTCTTGATTCGTGACGTTCAGTGCCAATAATTTTAAGACCACCAAGTTCTTTAACTTGTTCTTTTTCTTTCTTTACTTCTTCGCCAAATTTTTCAAGAAGGTTTTGGAAAACTTGCCTTGCTTGTTTTTCTTCTTCTTTTTCAACAGCGAAATATGAAGAAGCAAGTTCAATGAGTTCTTCATCATAGCCAAGTTTTCTCATTTCTTGTTTTGCTTTAAATTCTGCATTTCCACCAAGGGTGATATCTGTTCCACGACCAGCCATGTTGGTTGCAATTGTAACAGCACCAAGACGTCCAGCTTGAGCAACAATTTCAGCTTCACGTTCGTGGTTCTTTGCATTAAGAACATTGTGTGGAATTTTAAGCTTTCTAAGCTGTTTTGAAAGTTCTTCAGATTTTTCAACAGTGATTGTGCCAACAAGCACTGGTTGTTTTCTGTCATAGCAATCTTTAATATCATTGCAAATTGCACGGATTTTTGCATCATGTGAGAAATAGAAACTGTCTGGCTTATCAATTCTTTGAACAGGGCTGTTTGTTGGAATTGTTACAACGTCAAGGCCATAAATATCTCTAAATTCAGCTTCTTCAGTTTTCGCAGTTCCTGTCATACCGCTGATTTTTGTATACATTTTAAAGAAGTTTTGAAGGGTTACAGTTGCAAGAGTTTTGTTCTCTGCGTTGATCTTTACACCTTCTTTTGCCTCAATTGCTTGGTGAAGACCATCAGAATAACGGCGGCCAATCATTACACGTCCAGTAAATTCATCAACAATTAATACTTCGCCATTCACAACGATATAGTCGTTGTCTTTTTTCATCATGAAACGTGCACGAATCGCATTGTTAATATCGTGGTTTGTTTCGGTGTTTGAAACATCTGAAAGGTTTTCAATATGATAAAATCTTTCTGCTTTTGAAACACCAGATTCCGTAAGGTGAATTGTTTTTTTCTTTTCATCAATCAAAACATCATCTTTCTTCAATGTTTTTGCAAAACGGCATGCTGTCTCATAATTCTCACAGCTATCTCCCGCTGGACCAGACAAAATAAGTGGGGTTCTTGCTTCATCAATTAAAATGCTATCAACCTCATCGACAATTGCAAATTCAAGCCCACGCATCATCATTTGATCACGAGAAAGTGCCATGTTGTCACGAAGATAGTCAAACCCAAATTCACTGTTTGTTCCATATGTAATGTCTGCGTCATATGCTTCTTTCTTTTCTTTAAGATCCTGATTTGAATAAACAACACCAACCTTAAGCCCAAGAAAACGATGGATCTTACCCATCCACTCTGCATCACGTTTTGCAAGATATTCGTTGACAGTTACAATGTGAACAGGTTTGCCAGAAAGTGCATTCAAATATGCAGGCAAAGTTGAAACCAAAGTTTTTCCTTCACCAGTTTTCATTTCTGCGATACGACCTTGGTGAAGCACAATTCCACCAAGAATTTGAACGTGGAAGTGTTTCATTTTCAAAACTCTATATGCAGCTTCACGAACAACCGCAAAAGCATCTGGCAAAATGTCATCAAGTGTTTCACCATTTGCAAGGCGTTCTTTCAAAACTCCAGTTTGAGCTTTAAGCTCGTCATCTGTCATTGAAAAATATTTAACATCAAGAGCTTCAACCTGTGAAGCAATTTTCTCAAGTTTTTTCAAACTTCTATTATTATCAAAATTTGCAAAATAACTAAAAAGTCCCATATATGTATCTCCATATAACAATATATAATAAATAATATCAAAAGTAAAGGCAAATGCAAAACTTCAACACTTTTATTTGCATTTTTGTGTCAGTTTTTACACTTTTTTCACGACAAAAGAGCTGGAGTTTTTGCAATAGAGAGCACCGACACTTCTTTTGCTCCCGCCTTTAAAAGAGTTTTTGCACACTCAGATGCAGTCGCACCGGTTGTCACAACGTCATCAATCAGCAAAACATCTTTATTTTTAAAATCTTGTTTATTGATTGCTTTAAAACTGCCTTGCAAGTTTTTGATTCGTTCAGCTTTCCCAAGTGTAGCTTGACGCTCTACGTTTTTGACACGTTCAAGAGCACTCACCATTGGAATTCCAGTTAAAGACGAAAACTCACGACACAATTCAAACGACTGATTATATCCCCTTTCCTTTTCTCTTTCTTTTGGCATTGGAACAAAGGTTACAACATCAGCAACAATGTCAACAGTTTCAAATCTTTTTGCAAGAAGTTTTGCAAGTGGAATTGCAAATGCTTTTCTTCCACCATATTTAAATTTCAATATCGCTGGAGAAGATTTTTCATTATAAACAAGCACACTTCTCGCCTTGTCAAATTCATGCTCTTCACTTTTACACTCTATGCAATAGTCATAGTCTCCAGACAGTTTTGCACCGCATTTTAAACAATATCTATCACCAATAAAATCTAAATTTTGTTTGCAACGAGAACAAATGCGAGATTCATCATCTTCACACTCACAATCACAAAACATGCAAGAATGTGCTTTGAATAAAAAATTTTCAACGATGTCTAACTTTTGCATAAATTTTTCTTTTGTGTTTTTCATGGTTTTATTATACATTTTTTGTGCAAAATTTCCAAACATAATGAAAAATTTAATATAAGTTTACAACTAAATAAAAAACAATTTATAATATTTTCAAGGAGAAAAGAAAATGGGAAACAAAATTATTGCTGTTGTTGGAATGTGCGGAAGCGGGAAAAGTGTTGCTGTTGACGAATTTGTTCGTGCTGGGTGGCATAAAATATATTTTGGAGAAGCAACTTTCATCAAGATGAAAGAGCTCGGCCTTGAAATTAATGAAGAAAATGAAAGAAAAGCCCGTGAAATGCTTCGTTCAACTGGCGACAAAGGAATTTATGCAAAAGTATTTTTGCCAAAAATTCGTGAAGAACACAAAAAAGGGAACGTTGTTATTGAAAGTCTTTATGCTTGGAGCGAATATAAAATTATAAAAGAATTTGGTGACGATTTTGAAGTATTGTGCATCGCAACCGATGCCCCACTTCGCCGAGCACGCCTTGAAACCAGAACTTTCAGACCAATGACAAGCGAAGTTTCACGTTCACGTGATTATGCTGAAATTGAGAATATTGAAAAAGGCGGGCCAATCGGAATTGCCGACCATTATATTTTAAATAATGGCACTGAAGAAGAATTTCAAAAAGAAGTTAAAGCATATGTTAAAAGCAAATCTGAAAACTAATTTGTAAAATTTTAATAAAAATGAAAAAATATCAGCAATTTAAAGCTGATATTTTTATTTTTTGCATTTTTCTTTCACTTTAACATCATCAATTCTTGAAAAACAAAAACAAAAATGCAAAACCAATATTTTTGCATAAAAAAATCTCACATATTAGTGAGATTTTTCTTTTTTTTGTCCTTTTAAGTATCTGTCCAATAACCGAGCGACTTTCAATTAAAATTCCATAGGTTTCATTGATAATGTCAACTGCATTTCTTTCAAGCCTTCTAACACTCATATGATCAAAAAGCCCTTTAGAAATTGAGTCACCAACAAGAATAATGTTTTTTTTAAGGTTCTTCATATTTCCCCTATTTTAAACACTCATACATGATTCCAATGCAGTTTTCTCCACAATGACATGAAACCGTTGCACCCGCTTGTGTGAAAATAACATTTTTAAAACCTTGTTCTTCGCAAATTTCTTTAGCCTGGTTTAACAATTCTTGTGAAGCTGTTGTATATGTTATTGATACAAATTCTTTTTTTGCTGGAAATTCTTTTAAAGTGTCAAGAACATAATCTTTAATTGCTTTTTCAAATTTTCCACGATATATGTGTGAGCTTTTAACCTTTCCATCTAGAACAACAATTCTTGGCTTAAGTTTCAAAAGGTTTGCCCCAAAATATGCAAGAGACGAACAACGCCCACCCTTATACATATAGTCAAGCTTACTTATAAGTGCACTAACTTGAACTTTCATGTTTTTAATGGTTTCAATTGCTTCAACTTCTGGCATTCCACTTTCAAGCAATTCACGAAGACGAATTGCCATTATCCCAATTCCCGTTGACAGTGAAGAAGAATCTATAACTGTCACGTTTTCAAGCTCTTCAGCCGCTTTTTTTGCATTATAAAAAGTTGAGCTTATGCCCGAGCTTAAAGATAAATGTATGACCTTGTCATATGATTTCAACAATTCTTCAAAAAAGTATTTATATTCTTCCGAGTTCAGAGCACTTGTTTTTGGCAAAATTTTATTTTTTTGTGCATAATCAAAAATTTCTTCCGGAGAAATTTGACCATCAGTCTCAATTTGATCTCCCAAAAGAATTTGATATGGGATAACATGAATGTCATATTTTTCAAGCAAAACTTTGTCAAGATCAACAGAACTCTCAGATGAAATTGCAATTTTCATTTCATTCTCCAAATTCTATTTTTTGTTTATATACAAAATTCCAAGACAATATTCACCGCAATGGCTTGAAACAGTTGCACCAGCAAATGTTTTATAAATTGTTTTAAAGCCTGCATTTTTAAGAGCGGTTTCAGCCTCTGCAATCATCTCATCGGTTGCAGATGAATATGTAATGAATGCAACATCTGTGTCAGGGTTATTAAACTCTGCCAAAGTATCACGACAATAGTCTGCAACAACCTTTTGCATTGTTCCACGATATTTATGATATGATTTCATTGCACCATCTTTAACAATGATTTGCGGTTTAAGTCCAAGAAGGTTTGCACCAAAATATGCAAGAGATGAGCAGCGGCCACCTTTATAAAGATAATCAAGTTTTTTAAGAACAAAACTTGCTTGTGTGTGTGGAATGATCTCATCAACTTTCTTGATGATTTCTTCAAATGAAAGACCTTGATCAACAAGCTTCTTTGCATAAATTGCTTGAAGAGCAATTCCTGTTGAAAGTGATCTTGTATCAAAAATATGAACATTTTCAAATTGCTCACTTGCTCGCACCGCATTTTGATATGCACTGCTCATTTCACTGCTAAGTGAGAAATGAAGAATTGCATCATATTCTTTTTTAAGTGAAGCAAAATGTTCTTTATATTGTTCTTCGTTAACAGCACTTGTCTTTGGCAAAATTTTTGTTTGCCCAACAAATTCAAAAATTTCAGAAGGTGTGATTTCACCATCAAGTGCAAGTTTATCTCCGAGCAAAATTGTGAAAGCAACTGTATGAATGTCATATTTTTCAAGAAGTTCTTTTGGCATGTCAATTGTGCTTTCTGCTGAAATAGCGATTTTCATTTTTTATCGTCTCCTTGTTTTTGCATTTTTCAATTTATAGCCAAATTATATGTTTTTTCCTAAAAAAAATAAACCTACTTGCACGACTTGTCACTATACTGCTTAATTTCAATCAGTAGAGTTGCTCTTTTTGCACTCTACCCACAGTAGAATTCGACCATTTTTCGGGCAAAAATCAAGCAAAAATGCTTGAAAACATATAAATTATATGTTATAATAATGACATGGAAGAATTAGAATTTAAAAAAGTTGTTTCAGAAAATCTTGTAAAATTTAGGCGAGAAAGCGGTCTCACCCAGCTTGATATTGCAAAAAAACTCAATTATTCAGACAAAGCAGTTTCAAAATGGGAACGTGGTGAAGCTGTTCCAGATGCATTTGTTTTAAAGCAACTTTCTGAAATTTATAACGTTTCAGTTGATGAACTTCTTTGCAAAAAAGAAGACAAAAAAAGAATTCCGTTTTCTCTTAAACGTGCATTTAAAAATAAACATTTCATCATCAACTGTCTTGCATGTGGGCTTGCATGGCTTGTTGCCTGCATTGTATTTGTCGTTTTGTCTTATACAAGCATAAGAGATTCAGCATATCTCGCATTCATCTATGCTCTTCCAGTTGGAGCAATTGCAAATCTTGTGTTAACAACAATTTGGAGTCCTAAATGGGTAAGTGGAATTTTCGCCACAATTGTTCTTTGGACTGGGTTTTTAGCGGTTTATCTTACAGTTAGAATTGACAAGTTTTGGCTTATTTTCATTATCGCAATTCCAATTCAAGTGTTGATTGTTTTGTGGTATTTCCTTATCAAAGAAACAAAGAAAATCAAAAAGCACATGAAACAAATTGATAAAAAAGAAATTGAAAATCAAATTAAAAACGAAGATATTGAAAACTAATTTCTCATGTCTTCAAAACAAATTTTTTGAAAAAAACATAAAGAAAGTTCAAAAAGAACTTTCTTTTTTACTATATACAAACGACTTAAAATATGATAAAATATATATAATAAGGAGCAAAAAATGGACACAAGAACAATCTTAATTGAAAACTGGGGTTTTTCTCCTGAAGAAGTTTCATCAAAACAATTTCAAATTAAAAAACTTGGCGAAATATCCAACGAATATATCGAAGAAAAAGCAAAATTTTATGAAAACGAATATGGCATTTCTCATGATGAGTTTTTAAAAATAATTCATGTTTTTCCATCAACAATTTCCCTTTCACAACAATATGTTCTTGGCAAGTTTGAGTTTTATAAAAAAACATTCGGCTTCACAAAACAATCTTTCAAAAAAATGATCAAAAACGGAGCCAATGCAATTTCATATTCAGAAGAAAACATTCTTGATAAATTTCACAATTTGCAAAAACAATATGGCATTTCAGCGTCTGAATATGGCAGAATGATTGTTGCAACACCATCACTTATTGGCATTTCTTATGACATGTTTAAAGAACGTGAAACACTTTACATTGAGCATTTCGGTTTAACACGTGATGAGTTTAAAAAACTTTTGCTTCATGATGCTTTCATTTTCCGCCCTGCAAACGAAACAATTTTGCAAAAAGAAGAATTTTTCAGAAAAAATTTCGGTTTCAAGAAAAATGATTTTGTAAAACTTTTAAAACAAAACCCTTGCCTTCTCTGTTACAGTGAAGACAGCATCTTGCAAAAAGCAAACTTCATTGCAAACGAATTCAATCTGTCAAGAGATCAAGCATGTGATGCAATCAAGAATTGGTCAACAATTCTCAGTCTTTCACCAGAATCTCTTCATGCAAAAAACAAAATTCTTCAAGAAATTGGAATTGATCCAAGTTTTGTGTGCTATGATCCAAAAATTGTTTCAGCACCAGAAAAATCTTTAAAAGCAAGGTATATCATCGCAAGAAGCGTTGCAACCGATGAAGAACTTTTTTCTAAAAAGGCATGGTATATGACAAATCAGAACAAGGTTTTTGCAAGGCTTCAATATTTAAAATCTATAAAACACAAAGTTAAAATTGGTGATCTTTATCAAGAAGAAAAACAATTTGAACAATACTATGGAATTGATAGTGAGTCACTTATCAAAGTATATCGCCTTAATAGTGAAAATCTTCAAAACCTGCTTGAACAATTCAACCTTCACAGCGATAAAAAAATCAAATTATCAAAAGCCGAACTTGACTATATCAATGAAAATCAAGAATCTGAAAAGGAATAAAAAAAATGGAAAACGAACTTAAAATTCTTCTTTATCGAATTGGATTAACAGAAAACGAAGCAGATGACATTTTAAACATTGCTCCAGAATTTGAAAATCTTTCTGCTCAAGATTTTTTATGCAATTGCAAGATTTTAACTGAATATGGATATCCAAAAATAGACCTTGACAGTCTTGTTCTTGCAAACCCTTCAATCTTTGCATATTCTGAAACCGAGCTTAAAGAAAAACTTGAAAAATTAAAACAAGATGGACAAGAAATTGAAGATGCTTTAAAAAATGATCCTTTCGCAATTTAATTTAACAATTCATCTTTCACAACAAAGCTTTTTTTCGATAAAATATACAAATTTTTTTAAAAACCACAAATCTGTGGTTTTTTAATTTTTAACATGATATAATTTTTTTTAAAAGGAGAACAACATGAAAACAATATATCTTCCGATCGGTCTTCCAGGTTCTGGGAAAAGCACTTTTGCTAAAAATAATTTAAGCACAGCAAATGTTATTGAACTCGACAAAATAAGGCAGCAACTATCCGATGAAGGAATAATTCAAAAAAACTATTCTTCTGCAGACAACCCAGTTGTTTTTGCAAAATTTCATGAAGAAATCAAAAATGAAATTCAAACATGCAATGAGATTGTTGTTGATGCAACAAATGCAAGATTGTCTGAACGTGAAGAAATCTATGAACTTTTGAAAGACTTTAAGCCAAAATATGTTGTCATCAATTTTATAGACAGCAAAGAAGTTGTTCTTCCTCGCATTTTGAAAAGACAACAAGAAAACCCAAACTGTGTCCACGTTTTTGCAAACCCTGAAGAGGCTCTTGAAATTTACGAAAAAAGAATTCAAGAAGGAAAAGCAACATTAAACGAACCAATAGCCGAAATTTGGACTGTTGAAAACGGAAAAGTCATCAAAAAGGAACAAAAAATATTAATCGCTTCAACAAATCCAGGAAAAATTGCAATTTACAGTGAAGCTTGCAACGAACTCGGGCTTAAAACAACAAGTCTTAAAGAAATCAAAATTGATGAAAAAGTTGAAGAAAACGGCAAAAACGAAACCGAAAATGCAATTATCAAAGCACTGGCATATCACAAAATTACTGGGCTTCCAGTTTTTGCAAATGACAGTGGGCTTATCATTGACAAATTTAAAAGTGAAGATCAACCAGGTGCACTTGTTCGCCGTTTTAAAGGCAAAGAACTTTCCGATCAAGAACTTTTAAATGTTTATATTGAAAAATTAAATGAAGTTGGTGGCGAAAGCTCAGGACATTACATTGTTGCCCTTGCCGCAATTGACTTTAACGGAAATCTTAAAACTGGTCTTTTCTATCCCCCACGTCATTTCATTTCAAAACCAAGCAAAATTCTTTTGAAAGGCATTCCACTTTCTTCACTTTCATATGATGAAAAAACTGGAAAATATATGAGCGAAATGACACCAAAAGAACAAAACGAATATGAAGCAGACGCTTTTGCAAAACAGAAGCAATTCATTAAAGAAACTTTCTGCCCTAACAAATAAGGAGAATTTATGATTAACATTTTATATTGTGGAAACAAATATGTTTTCACCGGTTGGACACTTTCAACCCTTACAATTTTGAAACACACAAAAGACCCAATTTCAATGTATCTTTTCACAATGGACCTCACCGACAGAGACCCAAAGTTTCAACCAATTTCAGAAGAACAAGTAAAGTTTATTGAAGGACTTTTGAAAGAAGTGAACAAAGAAAGCAAGGTTACACTTTTTGATGTTGGACAACTTTTCAGAGAACAAATGATTGATAGTGTGAACCTTAAAAACCATTTCACGCCATATGCAATGCTTCGTCTTTTTGCCGATGAAATTGATGGCATTCCAGACAAACTTATTTATCTTGACACCGACACAATGATAAACCGCGACCTTTCACTTTTATTTAACCAAGACATTGAAGACTTTGAAATTGCATGCGTTAAAGATGCATTCACCTGGGCAAGCCCATCACGTTGGAAAATTATCAAAACCTATTTCAACTCTGGCGTTCTTCTTTTGAACATGAAAATGATTCGCGAAACAAAAATGTTTGAAAAAGCAAGAAATCTTTGCCGTTATAAAAAGATGCTCTATACGGATCAAGACGCTCTCAACAGAAGCGTTTCAAAAAAGAAAATGCTTCCAATGATTTTTAACAGCAAAGACAAATATTATCCAGAAATTGTTGTTCACCACTTCTGCAATGTTCGAAAGAAAGGAAATTGGTTCCACCGTGTTAAACCATGGGAGTTTGATTTGGTGAAACAAAAAATGAGCGCATATAACGACATTTTTGACAAATATGAAGAACTCAAAAAACAACCCAACTTTCCAAAATAGAAAACTCAAAAGAAAGCAAATTTTGCTTTCTTTTTTTGTTTCGTGTTTTATAAAAAATGCAAAATCAATATTATTTCGCTTAAAAAAACTACATTTTATTACAAAATTAAAATCAATTTTTATCTTATAAACATTTTTCACGAAGCCTGTTATTTTCAACTTCTCGCCTCTTTGCAAAATAAATTTTCAAAATTATGCTTGACAAAAAATGCATTGTGTTTAAAATTATATTTATCCATAAAGAGTGTGCGAGGGACAGCCCCAATGACCACACAGCAACCTGCAAAATGCAA
>USJH01000006.1 GCA_900554955.1 uncultured Clostridia bacterium
CTTTTGGCACGACAATTAAAAACTATGACAGAATGCCATCTTCATCGCTTATGAATTTCTCTGGGGTATTTGATGGTTCTGTTCATGACATTGTAGATTTTTCTTCAAACTATGTTTCATATGAAAAAGACTCTCAAACCTATTTTGTTTCAATTCAAGAAAAACAACCTTTTGTTTTAGATCTTGAATTTGACAGTGTTGTTTCAATTTTAGACAACCTTGCAATTTTGAAATCTGATGAAAAGACCATTGTTTATAATCTTAAGGATAAATCAATTGTTGCAACTGTAAAAAATGCCTCAATTTCAAATTCTTTCAATTTTGCTTTTCTTAGATCTTGCTCTGATGAAACTTTCAGTGCTGTTTGTGGAAATGAAACCTTGAATGTTTCAAGTGCAATTGTTGATACAATTTCTGGAAACATTGTTTTCAAAACAACTCTTGATGATGATGTTATTGATATTTCATTTGGCAAATATTTTGCAGTTGCAACTGATCTTTCAAAAACAAGAGCATTTTCTCTTTCAGAAAACTTTAAAGAAGTTTTGAATGTTGAAAATAGGGGCGAAGAAGCATCTTCTGACTTTAACATTAAAAGTTCGCTTTCTGAAAAAACTTTTGTGATGATTGAACTTTATCGTGCAAGTGAACTTTCTTCACGTGCATTGCTTATTGAGAAAACTTCTGCGGCTGTTTCTAGTGATTATACAATTTCTTCAACTTTTGCGGGACAAGATGTTTTTTATAAAGTTGAATATAACGTTTTCGATTCTAAAACAAATTCATATGCGTTTATTGAATCTGACAATTGTTTGATTGAAGCTGCTGATTGTGATTTTTCAGAATCTTATGTTGCTGTTGTGAAAACAAACATATTAAACAAGAAAAATATTTCTGGAAAAAGAACAATTGAATATTATTATCTTAAGACAAATGGGATTTCAAAAAACAAGCTTCAAACTGAAAAGCTTGTTTCCTATGACTATGATAAATATGGTCTTATTGTAGGCTATAATAAAGGACAACTTTTCACATCTGGTGGGGCTGCTTCTTCGGTTATCAGCTTTAAAGGTGAGCAATCTTCATTAATAAAATCAAGTGCGGGTGAAAAGGCTGAAGGCGCTTCAAAAGATAATTCGTTTGTTGTGTTCTCTTCGGTGAGTGGACTTAAAGGTGTGAAACGTGCATCAGGCGAAGTTTTGTTTAATGCCGAGTTTGATAAGATTTCTTTAGTTTCAGAAAAGAATATGATTGCTAAAAAGTCTGGAAAATATTATGTTCTTGATTCTGAAAAGAGAATAAGTGAAATTTCTTCTTTTGCAACTGAATTTGAAAATTATGTTTTCTCTGGAATTGGTTATTATTTTACAAAGCTTTCAAACGGAAATTATAATGTTTATAAAGCAGACAAAACAACCTTCAAATCAAATGTTAAGGTTAAGTTTGTTGAAGCGTTTGGAAAATTAAAAATGTATGTTGGGGATAGTGTTTTCTCTTTCACACTTCCTTCAGGAATTTTAAACAACAATCTTGCGATTGAAAAATCAAACATTGCGTTTGGTTTTGAAAGAAACTTTGTTGGAACAAAAACTTCACTTGCTGGGGCTGATGATCTTAATGTTTCAGAGATTAATGTTGACAGCACAACAGGTGCTGGTTTTGCAACAATTACAAAATCATTTTCAGCGTCAGATTTAGAAAGTCTTGTATTTATTGCCTATAACAACCTCACAAGCGAACAAAAGGCTCTTGTTCCAGTTTTTGACAATGCCGTTACACAATCTTATACTTTGTCTGGGGCAAGTGCAGAAGAAAATGTTAACTTTATTTTTGATGGGGCATATTTCATTGCAAATGACAATGTGTTGCTTGCGATTATACGTCTTAAAAATGAAAGCACAAATGAACTTTCTTTCATGGTTAATGTTGCTTTAAAAAATGCGTATTTAAAGGAACTTTCACTTTCTTCGGGTTCTGATTTCGTATATTTTGATAATTATGGAAAACATAATGCACATATAACCAACAATAAAACAATTGCAGGATCTGCTTTAACTGCTAATGTTGGGCTTTATGGTGAAGATAATTTTGCAACAAGCAGAACTGTTGATTATGCTGCCGCAGGGTTTGATGGCGGAATGGTTTTTGTTTCAAACGATGCGTCTTATATTGATTTTAAAATTATTGTTTCAAACATTT
Organism: uncultured Clostridia bacterium; assembly: GCA_900554955.1. GTDB lineage: Bacteria > Bacillota > Clostridia > Christensenellales > UBA1242 > UMGS2069. The sequence continues at coordinate 2,200 of USJH01000006.1, forward strand.
ATGTTTCAGATGGTGAAGAGTCGGAACTTTATGACTTTAATGCGCTTACAAATGGTGAAGTTATTGATCAAGGAAACTATGTTTTGACAATTATCAAATCTGAAACTGAAAAGAAAATTCAAGTTTCAGCAAAAAACGGCTATGCATTTAAAGGATTTTCTGCAGTTGTAACAAATAATTCTTCAATTGTTGGAAATTCTGATAAAACTATTGTTTCATCTTTAAGTGAATATGCCGTTTCTGTTGTTGTTGATTTTTCAGCATTTTCTGAAAACTATTTCAAATTTGAAAACATAAGCATGGTTGAATGGTTCGCTCGCCTTACATTGAAAGATTTTGAAGGAAGTGCACAAGAAGATCAAACTGCATATTATTTCTATGGATATCAAGACAATGTTTCAACAGACAGAAATCCTGCACCATTCGGATTTGCAAACTTTGCAAGAAAAACAAGTGTGAAAACATTTGCAAGGGAAGGATATGATTTTAATGGTTTTGATTATGGAAAAGATGGAAATGTAACACGTGTGATTAATGGCTCTGGAAAATATATTGCATCTGCATCTCTTCTTGTTTCAGATTTGAAGGCAACAGACATTGTTTTGAAAGCAAACTATAGTGCTAAAACCTATCATATTAAATATAACAATGGCGGAACAATTTTGTTTGAAGATAAAGCAGTTTTGTTTGACAGTGAAATTGGAACACTTTTAACTGCTGAAGAAATTGATATTCCTGCTGGATATAATTTCATGGGCTGGGTTTATAACGGAAACATTATTTCAAGCGATACTAAATATACTTTTCCAAGAGACATTATTGTTGAAGCAAAATATGAAGCAAAAACTTATGTCTTAAAGTTTGATGCCAATAAAGACACCTATTTTAATGTTAATATTAAAGGATTTGATTATAACATCAATAAGGTTGTTTTTGCCGGTGACTTTGGTGGTCATTATTCGGGTGACGAATTTGATGGCGAAATTTCAAAAACTATTACATTTGGCCAGAAGTTCGGGGCTTTGCCAACTCTTGATGCATTTTATGCAGTTTCAGGTGCAAATCAAGAAACCTATATGTTTGTTGGGTGGTTCACTGAAAAAGGATTTGCTGTAAATGGCGAAACAATCACTCGTGGGGTTCAATATACAGAAAATTCAAGTGTTGAAAATGATCCACCAATTGGGACTCTTTATGCACATTATGAAAAGAGTGTTTATCGTGTTGACCTTGTTGATTCAAACCAAGATTTGGTTGAAAATGGTGGTGTTAAAGTTCCACATTTTGAAAAGGTAAGATATGATGGTTCTTCAAGGTTTGGCACAAAAAACAGCTATTCAACAATCAGTGAAACTGGCTATGGGGTTTTAACAAAATCAAATGACACTTATAATCTTTATACAGTTTCAGACATGCCACTCTCACTTGAAATGTTTGTAAATGATGGATATTATATTTCAAAAATTTCTGTTGAAATTTATAACGGAAGCGACACCGCTGTTTATGTCTTTAATGGTTCAATGAGTGGTGAAACTTATGCATTGACAGGCCCAGAAGTTGCAAATTTGACGGTTGCTCATAGTGGAAAAAATGTCAATGTAAACCTTGCAAAAATTTTAACAAGCAAAAATGACAATGGTGAAAACCTTGGTGCAAAATTTACTGTTGAAACAAGTGCTATATATTTCTCAAATAGTTTTGTTTTGAAAACGGAAAACATTGGTGTTAAAAGGGGAAGTTTCAATATTTCTGAAAATGGCACCGATGTTAGATTGATTTATAATGGTGAAAATGTTTATGACATTTCACTTGCATCAAAAACTTCAAATGTTGGAACTTTAAACTTGGCGGTTTTGAAGAAACTTAAATTTAATGCAACAACTTTGGAATTTAGTCAAAAATATGAAATGGCTAGCGATGTATATTTCAACGTGATTTCTGCAACAAACTATTCTGCAGATTCTGTTGTGAGAGTGAATGGGGTTGTTTTGACCACTTATAAATTGAACAATGCAACATTTATAATTAAATATGATGTTTCAGCAAAAACCTATTCATATGAGCTTTCAGTTTTGCAACTTGCGGACAATCAAATTGAAATTGAAGCTGAAAATGTTTCATCATCTGTAAGTTTGAATTTTACAAACATGTCCACAGACTCAGCGAAAAAGCAAGGAATGAATGCATCGCTTGAAAGCAACATTAATGGAGAAAATGGTTCACTTTCAAATGTTGATTCAGGCTATAGTGTTTCAGGAATTTTGCCAACAGACAAAATTGAATTTACACTTAAACTTAGCAACTATTTCCTTATGTCTGAAACAGCACTTGTTCTTAATTATGGTGACGGCTCTTATACAATTTACAGATTTACAACAAGCAGCATTGACACATCAAACAGAACAATTTCTCAAGCACACAGTGTTGTTGCTCCTGCAATGTTCAATCGTTCTTCAAGTGAAACCAAGATGGACGGAACTGGAATTTCACTTGCATTTAATAGTCAAACAAAAACATTTACAATTGTTGTTGCGGGAATATATAAAAATGTTTCAATTTCACTTCAATATTATTCATATAGATTTGTATCAATTTATTCGGACAGCGAACAATCATATTCAGCAACTGTTCAAAACGGATCTTTTGATCAAAAATCATTAAATGAGATTGCAACTTCAAACCCATCAGATATGCAAAAGATTGCAGAAACTGGTGCAACAAATTTTGTTATTTATAAAAATGAAAGCAACATTTCAAACATTAAAGTTGTTTCAAAATCAACTGAAAGCGAACTTTACAGAATAAGTGTTATCAACGGAAATATCACACTTTCAGAAGGCGATACAATTGCTTCAATAGTGATTGGTGATACTAATTATAGAACAATTTTAAGTGTTGCGAAAATTGATAGATCGATCAAGCTTATAAACTATCTTGGAACAACAAAAACAGATGGGAAGTTCAATTATGAAAAAGATCCGCTTTCAGGAATCGGATTTCTTGCAAATATGTCGGTTTCGTATTATGATTCAATTGGAAACTTAAAATCTTATACACTTCAAGAATCGGGCGGAAATGTTTATTTTAACGGATCAAAACTTGTCATTACGTTTGCAAACATCAAAAACTATACACTTTATAGTGCTGGGCTTTATAATTTAGACAGCGGAGAGCTTTTAACCGAAGGGCTTGTTGAATCGGTTGGAGAAGATGGCTTGCATGTTTACACTTATACGATCGATTCGATTGTTGGCGATTCGTTTGAGTTTAGAACCTATTTTGATCCATATTCAATTGTTGTTAAATATGACATTGAAGGAAACGTTAGTGGTGTTGCAAGCAGCAGTGTTTCAAACTCTCAATCCGATCTTGCGAAACTTGAAAACCAAGTTGCATATTGGAATGTTCCATATCAAATTGTGAATGTTTCACTTGAAAGAAATGGATATGATTTCCTTGGATATAGCCTTGAAGTTTCAGATCAAAGTCAATATTCTTTGAGTCAAATTGTAACAAACTTTGAAATTGATGAAAACAAAATGGAAAACGGCAAAGAAATAATATTGCATGCTGTTTATAGCGCTAAAACTTATAAAATCAGTTTCATTCGCCGTGGTAACACTTCTAGAGATTATGCATTTGGTTCAACGTCTGTTGTTATTATTGGGTCTTCTATAGCTGAAGTAAAATTTGATCAAAAATTGGTTTTAAGCAATGCATATAGAATTGGATATAATTTCGATGGTTGGTATACTGGAATTTCTGGGACAAAAGATAATAACTCTGTTACTGGCTCAAAAGTTTCTGATGACACTATTCTTGATGATAATCTTTTCAATTCACTTAACAGAGATGCAAGTGGAAACCTTTGCCTTTATGCAAATTGGCAAGCGATAAACTTTACAATTAAGTTTAATAAAAATGATGATCACGAATCAAATGGTTCAACTGCTGCAGGCGGAAGTGATTCGCCTGTGAAAGTTTTGTTTGATAGTGGAAAAATTCCAACTCTTCCAACATTAACAAGATATGGTTATAGCTTAAGTGGACATAAGGCACAAAAACTTTTTGCTGGTGAGACAAATGAATATTCGTTTGTTGAAGCAGGGAATGTTTTGAATGCTTCATATTTAAATAGTTGCGGAATTAATATTCCAAATCAAATTACTCCTGTTTCTGAATTCACTGTTTATGCTGTTTGGTCTGCAAAAACTTTCAGAGCAATTTTAGATACACAGAAAACAACATTAAGCGGACATGGCGATGGTGATCCAGACATTACTCTAACTGTTACTGGTGGATATTCTGGAATTGAAAATGGAAAATATTATGTTGATGTCAAGTTCGACTCTGCATTTAAAATTGTTCCAACAGTGTCTGCAACTGGTTATCAATTTAATGGTGTATATACCGAGCCTACTGGTGGAACAAAAATAATCGCAAGCACGGTTGTTAACAGCTCATTTGATGAAGTGTTCACAGTATATGCGCAATATTCAAAACTTTCTTATGCTATATATATAGATAAGGGAGATCTTGCAAGTTGTTCACCTTCTGGTGAAACAATACAAAAATTTTATGACTCACTTGCAATTTCAATGACAACAAGTTCTGGATATTTCATTCAAACAATCGTAATTTATAATGGTGTTGAAACGATCACACTTACATATGCTTGGGATTCTGAAAACAAATCAATGACAATTCAAAGTGTAACAAGTTCTAAAGATACATCACTTTCAAGCCTTAATAGCAGAACTTCATTATATAGAAATATTCAAACTTCTTATCAATATAATACAGAACAAAAAACCTGTGCATTTAACCTTACTATAAACGGCATTAAAAACAATTTCAGAGTAAGAGTTCAAAACACAAGTGTTCAAACATATTCGATTTCATTTTATACATTTGCTGAAGGAAGCAACGGACAACAAACATATAAGAAGAAGTATAAAATTGTTAACTTTGATATTTCTGCTGGTGGATTGATTGTTTGTCAAAATGATCTTTTGCAAGACAAGCAAAACTATCCATATTTGCCGGGTTATAAATTTGTTGAATATCGCTATGGATCTCTCAAAAATGGAGTGGTCGCTCCGGACATGACTGCAAGTGGCGAAATTCCAGTTTCGTATGATGAAACAAAAATAGTTTCAGAAAACCGAAAGATTGTTGCGGTTTATACCGACCAAACAAGACAAGGTGTGCATTTCTATTTCTATAATGACGGAGCCTATGCTGAAAGAAGTTCAAATGAATTTATGATGTATTGGAAAGATGGTTCAACTTGGAACAGTAACTCTTCTAAATTTGACATTAAGTCTTTCATCAGCGAAAATGTAATGAATGTCGGGGGTGGAAAGATTTTAGAGCTTCCAAGCACTGGTTCGTTCTTGTGGCCAGACGGAAATGTTCTTTGCGGATTTGTGATTGCTTCAAGTGCTCCGGCAACTGGCTATTACAATCTTGAAAATTCAAAGGGACTTAAACATTTTGATTGCTCAACAAAAATCGAAGAAGAATTGAAGGTTTATGCGGTTTACGACAAACAATATTTCACTGTTTCAAACAGCGGAACAACACTTAACTCAAAATATAGCCTTTATCAAGAATATAATGGTGCATATATCAAAGTTACTGGCGATATTAAATATTTAAAAATGTCTGAAGCGGATTATAAGAATTATCGAGATCAAATTGCTCGTGGACAAACCGCAGAAGTTGCCCTTACAATGGTATCAACTGAAGAAGTTTTAAACTGTGCAACAAACGGATATTATGTTGCGGTTATAATGTCAGACAGCGGGGTTTATTATAAAGTTTCAGACAATGCATTAAAAATTGGTTAACTTGTTGGGCACGAGATTGAATAAATTTAAAAATCGTGCCTAAAAAGTTGACATGTTTTTCAAAAAAAATTATTATTAAATAGTAAATATAAATTCTATATTTTCGGGAGAATATTATGAAAAAATTTATCAAATCGTTAACAATGCTTTGCTTCGCTTTGGTTCTTTGTGTTCCAATGTTTATGCTTGCAGGCTGCACAAAAAACTATACAATCACAGTCAGTGTTGAAGCTGGAAAAGGTTCAGTTTATAAAGCAAAAGAAGACAATGGTCAAGAAAACTTGCTTGGAAAAAACACTGTAAGAGGCGGGGAAAAGTTTGAATATTATGTTGTTCCAGCAACTGGATATGAAATTGATAAAGTTGTTGTGGATGGTGAAGAAGTTGAAATCACCAATATCACAGGAACATATTTCTATATTGAAGAAGTTGATAAAAACCACACAATTCAAGCATATTTCAAAGAAAAGATTTACACAGTAACTTTCCAATGCTCAGATGGAAACGAACTTTTCTTGCAAAAGAATTATAAATTTAACTCTATCATCGATTTCAATGCAAAAGAGTTTGGTGGAAATAATAACGATTTTTGGTATGTTGTAAATTCAAAAAATGTGCAGATTTCAATTAAAACTGAATATAACAATAGAATTTCAGTTTCAGGAGCTTTAACAATTAAAACTTCAAAAACAAAAGCAGAACTTGATGCAATTATTGCAGCACTTTAATTTGAAAAGAAAATAAAAAAGCGGGTAACCGCTTTTTATTTTTGCTTTTTTGGGGGAAAATATTGGGGTTGGAAAACCATATTTTAAACAATGAAAACTCAATTTTTTTAAATTGCATTTTAATGTGCTTAAAAAGGTGACAAAAATTTGTTGATTCTTTATAATATAAAATAAATGAATGAAAAAATAAATTTTACAATAAAGGGGATATGCATGAACATTGAAGAAATCAAACAAAACATGGAAGAGTTTTATGAAACAAACAAGAACTATGTTTTGCCTTTTAAAACTCCAGAAGAAAACAAACCATTCATCATGGGGATTGGTGCAAACACATTTTTTGTAAGTGATGGAAAAACTTCTTTCATGATTGATGCCTATGCAACAAGAAATTGTTTCAGACTTCCTATAAAATTCGGTGTAAACATGCTTTTTGCTGATGTTGAAAGTAAACCAGAAAATGTTGAAGAAATTTACAAAGCAATTGGGACTCCGGCATTTTCTTATATTGTGTGCACACATAACCACATTGACCACACAATGGATTTGAAGGCTTTTTATGATTTGTGTTATAAATATAATGGCATCAAACCAAAAATTGTTGGAACTCTTTCAAGTGTTAACACTGCTCTTGGCTATGGTGTCCCAGAGTGTGACACCATGGTTGTTTACCGCAAGAAAAGTGGGTTTGATAGCATCAATATTGGAGATTTTAAAATCACATTTTTGCCGGGCAAACACCTTAAACTTTTTGCACTTTACAAAAGCACATATCAACGAACACCACTCAAAAATAAGGGCTTTATAACATCTTATAAAGAAGGTGGAGTTCTTGACTTTTTCATTGAGCATGAAGGCATAGAAAACGTGCTTTTAACGTCTTCTTTTGGCATTGGTGAATATTCACTTTCAAAACCTGTTGGAACGCTTATACAGGCGATTGGCGGGGCTGGAAAAGAGAAAAAATCATTTGTTAAAAACCTTTATAATCATAATGCTATTAAAACAAATGCAAAGAGAGTTTTTCTTTCTCATTATGATGATTTCTTTGTTCCACTTTCAAAGCCTCTTCGTTTTATTAATGTTTCACCAAGGTTGATTGAAACCATGAGAAGTTTGGATGAAGCAAAGCCTGTTGGACTTATAACTTTGTTTGAAAAAGTGGAATTATAAATCATATAGGCAAAAAGAATATAAAATTGGCAATAAAAAAAATCACTTGTTTTCAAGTGATTTTTTTGTGTTAAAAACCGATAAGTTGAATTATATATCCTGTCACAATTCCGACTGCCAAAAGCCCGCCAAGAATTGAAAAGTTTTCTTTCATGTTTTTGTTTTCCTTGAAAAGAACCATAAAGGCAATTCCTGCATTTGAAATAAGTCCGGCAATGCAAGCTCCGAAGCCGATTCCTCCAATAGTATAAAGTTCTGTGATAACAACCGAGCTTGCACAGTTTGGAATAAGTCCAATAAATCCGGCAACAAGTGGGGCAAAGCCTTTGCTGTTTTGTAAAAATGATACAAGATTTTGCTCTCCAACGAGTTTAATGATTCCACCCATTGCAACATTAACAATTAAAATGAATGTAAAAATTTTAAGCGAGTGAACAAGTGGGTGAAGCAAAAATCTTTTCCACAAATCCTTTTTGCTTGGGTTTGATTCAATGTCGTGTCCGCAACAACCATGGTGATGTTCTTCTTTGTTTTCTTCATCATACGAATGCTGGTCATGTTCTTCATGATTGTCATGGTCGTGATGTTCATGGACATGTTCTGGGTCATTATTTTCGTTATTCTCAGCCTTTTCAGAAAGATTTTCTATCGTTTCAGGGTTTTGTTCTTCAAGCTTTGAAATGTTTTCTTTTGTTGTTTGAAAGACTGGTGCAAGTCTTTTTTCATTTGCTTTTTTAAATATAAGGTCAACACTATATCCAACAATAATCGCAAGAACAAACTTGACAAGAAGAAGTGGAATAAGTGATAAAATTTTGTTTGGTGCAGTAAGAAGAATTGGAACGGCTTCGTCACTTGTTGCGATATAAACGGCAAGAAGGGTTCCGATTTTGATTTTCTTTGAAGCAAAAAGATCGGTTGCAACAACCGAGAAGCCACATTGTGGAACAAGCCCGAAACTTGATGCGAAAAGTGTGCTCCAATTGCTTGTTAAAAGTTTAGAATGCTCAATTTTATTTGCAGTTACATATTCTATAACTTCAATCAGAACATAGCAAACAAGCAAAAATGGCAAAATTTTCAACGAGTCGAGCAGTGCGTCAACAAGAAATTCCATTTTTTTCTCCTCTAAATATTAATTAATTATAATATAAAATAAACTTATATGCAACGAAATATATTAAACATTATGTCAAACCTTGTCAATAGAAAAATAAAAACTTTTCAAAATTGAAACTGATGTTTATATTTGTTTTACTTGTTCATTTTATTTATGATATAATAACAAAAGCAAAACAAATAAAGGTGAAAGCTGTGGAAGAAGAAATTCAAGAAAACGATGAAAAAATCGTTAAACCTCACAAAGAAAAAAGTGTTCGAAAAATAAAAAAAGAACACAAAATAAGTGATAAAAAAGAAAAGAAAGAAACAAAGAAACTTGCAAGGGTTCAAAAGCACCTTGCTAAAAAATATGGCAAAACTAAAAGCCATGATGAAAACGATAATAATGGTGAAAAAACGCGGAATGCCGAACCAGATGAATTTGAAAAACAATCAATTAACACTGCAAGTGGCAAAACAGAGCAAGATAAAGTGTTGATTGTTCGAAAGGTTCAACAAGGCAAACCATTGACAATGAAACGTAAAATTCTGAATTTAATTTCATATGCTTTGGTTGGTGTGATTGCGATTGCTTTTGGATATATTGCTGGTAACTTTTACTATGCAAACTGTATGGATCAACCAAACTATAACTTTAACACATCAGAGCTTCGAGATAATGGTGAAGAGATTTATAACAGACTTCAAACAACAAAAAATACTATTGGAATTGCAAGACAAAATCCAGTTGAAATTGTTGTTGCGGCAGAATATTTAATGTCTATCACAACAAAATATAAAGGTTCAGTTGTTGGTGCGGTTCAACCAAGCATTGGTTCACAACAAACCGTTCGTGGAACAAAAGGAAGGGACGGGAATCATTTTTATGTTGAAAACTATTCAAAAGGAATGATGTCAATTGCTGAGAAATATGACTATTTCGCCGACACCGACAAGGCGGAAGTTTTCCGTGTTGAAGGTGGTGCTGTTAAAACTGATTCTGCCAATTTTGGAACAAAACCAACTTGGACATTTAACAAAGCAAGCTATATTGAAGAATATGGAACAGCTCCAGACAGTTTGATGATTCCATATGTGATTTCTTCAAAAACATATATTGAAGGCTCTGACACTGTAACGGCACTTGGTGGTGGAAAGTTCCAAGTAAAAATGTCGCTTACAAACGATAAAGCTGTTGCAGACTATGCAAAACAGGTTAAGCATATGTCCGGTCTTGCAAACTATCCTCGTTTTGAAAGAGTTATAGTTTCGTTTGTGATTGACTCTGATTATAGAATTGTTTCACTTCGCTATGATGAATCATATTCAGTTACATATTTTGGTGTTCCGGCAAAATGTGTGGGTTGGCTTGAAGTTAACATAGAATATTAAAAAACGCAAAAATGACATGCAAAAGGTGTAAAATGTATAGTAAAAAGTGGATTTTTGGCAAAAATGTTGTTATAACTGGAACGTCAAGTGGGATTGGTTTGGAACTTGCAAAACTGCTTTCAAGCAAATATTTTTGCAATGTATATGGTTGTGGAAGGAATCTTCAAAAGCTTGAAAATAGTAAAAAAGTTATAGATCAAGAAATTGAAATACAATATAAAATGCTAATTAAAAAGAATAAAAATCCTTTAAATAAAGGGAGCTATAATTTCTTTCAAGCAGATGTTTCTTCATTTGAAAGTTTTGCTGAATTCAAAAACAAATTGGACATGGCGGGGTTTAAGCCTGACATTGTAATTAATAATGCGGGGATCATGCCAGCATTTGAAAAGTTTGAAACTGAAAGTGTTGATACTTCAAGGAAAGTGTTTGACACAAATTTCTTTTCACATGTCTATTCTTATAAATTGTTTGTTGACATTTTGAAAGAAAATCATGGTGCGTTTTATAGCATTTCAAGTTCTTCAGCACTTTGTCCAATTGTTGGGCAAGCTCTTTATTCGGCAAGCAAAGCTGCGATCAAAAATTTTATTGAGTCCATTCGCCTTGAACAAAAAAATGAGTTTTTGATTGGTTTGATTTTTCCTGGCTATGTTGCAACCGACTTGTTTAGAAATGAAGAGAACATAAGCAAACTTGTTAAAAGTTTTTCAATGCATGCTGACAAAATGGCAAGAAAAATTGTAAATGTGATTCGAAAAAGAAAAAAGCGATCGGTTCTTGGTTTTGATGGAATACTTATGAATTCGATGTATAAGTTTTTCCCAAAATCATCACCAAAAACAATTTCAAATGTTCTTGAATTGTCTCATGATAAAATGTTTGACAAAGTGTTTGAAAACAACAATGAAAAAAGGAAAAATAAAAACAAATAGTATTTTTTGAAATATTATAGGCAAAATTTAAATAAAGAAGTCATTTATAATGACTTTTTTATTTTTGCCGTGCAAAATAAGTTGCGGTAAAGTTTCTCTGTGTGATAAAATAAAAACATAGTAAAAGGGGGACAAAAGCCTTGGATAAAAATAATATTGCACAAGCGGAAGAATATGAAAAAGTTCTTTCTCGCTTGGAAAACACTTTTGGAGATTGGTTTAATGGAAAAATGCAAATTCCGACAATGACAAATAACCTTTATCCATACACACACATGTTCAGCCCAATAAAGGTTAACAATTGTGAAATTAAAAACCGTCTTGTAATGGGTCCAATGGGAAACGTTAATATGGGCGATGAAACTGGCAGACCAAGTCAAAAAATGATTGACTATTTTGAAGCAAGAGCGAAAGGTGGGGTTGGTCTTATCACAACAGGACTTATTCCAACATCTTTTGGTGTTGACCCAACTGTTCTTGAAAAAGACAATTTGTCATATTTCCCAAGAATCGACCGCAGCCGAACAAATCTTGTTGGTTGGAGAAACTTGGCATATGCTGTTCACAGCTATGGAAGCAAAATTTTCATTCAGCTTACTGCTGGTCTTGGAAGAGTTGGAAACCCTGAATGTTTGCTTACAAAACTTAAACTTCCAGTTTCTGCATCTTGGAATCCAAACTATTATATTCCTGCAATTCCTTGCAAACAACTTAGCGGTTCTGGTTGCAAAAAAATTATCAAAAAAACTGGTCAAGCTGCAATTGATGCAAAAACTGCAGGGCTTGATGGTGTATATCTTCATGGACATGAGGGTTATTTGCTTGAACAAATGACGAACCCTGCTTTCAATCGCAGAATTCTTGGAAGATATTCTTCATATCAACAATTCGGTCTTGACATGGTAAGTGAAATCAGAAAACGTTGTGGAAATAAATTTCCAATCATGTATAGAATTGATTTATCGCTTATGCTTAATGCAACTTATGGCGACAAAATGAAAAAGATTAAAAGCCTTAAAAAATTCCGTGATGAAAGACTTTGCCTTGAAACACTTGAATATATGGCAAATCTTGTTAAAGCTGGTGTTGACATGTTCGACGTTGACCTTGGTTGCTATGACAACTGGTGGCTTCCACATCCACCTT
>USJH01000007.1 GCA_900554955.1 uncultured Clostridia bacterium
TGAAACATAGTCAAGACCAATCTTGTGACAGAATTCAATTGATGAAGGATCTCCACCGTGTTCACCACAGATTCCTGTGTGAAGTTCAGGACGAGTTTTTCTTCCTTCAGTAACTGCAATATCCATAAGTCTGCCAACACCAGTTGTGTCAAGACGTGCAAATGGATCTGATTCATAAATCTTGTTTGCATAATATGATGGAAGGAATTTTCCAGCATCATCACGGCTGAAGCCGAATGTCATTTGAGTAAGGTCGTTTGTTCCGAAACAGAAGAATTCAGCTTCTGTTGCAATGTCCCCAGCTGTAAGAGCAGCACGTGGGATTTCGATCATTGTTCCAACTTCATATTTAAGGTTAGATTTAGCAGCTTTGATAACTTCGTCTGCTGTTTCAACAACAACATTCTTAACGAATTTAAGCTCTTTAACTTCACCAACAAGTGGAATCATGATTTGTGGAACAACTTTCCAGTTTTTATGTTTCTTTTGAACATTGATTGCAGCTTTAATGATTGCACGTGTTTGCATTCTTGCAATTTCAGGATATGTAACACTCAAACGGCAACCACGGTGACCCATCATTGGGTTGAATTCGTGAAGGTCTGCAATGATTTGTTTGATTTGAGAAACTGTTTTGCCTTGTGTTTTTGCCAAAGCTTTAATGTCTTCTTCAGCTGTTGGAACGAACTCGTGAAGAGGTGGATCCAAGAATCTGATTGTTACAGGATAGCCTTGTGATGCTTCATAAAGACCTTCAAAATCTTCTTGTTGCATTGGCTCAATTTTTGCAAGTGCAACTTCTCTTTCTTCAAGAGTGTCTGAGCAAATCATTTCACGGAAAGCACCAATTCTTGCAGGATCAAAGAACATGTGTTCTGTTCTGCAAAGTCCAATTCCATGAGCGCCAAGTTCGAATGCTCTTTGAGCATCTGCAGGAGTATCAGCGTTTGTGCGAACTTCAAGAGCTCTATATTTGTCAGCAAGTTTCATGATTCTTCCGAAATATCCGCTGTTTGGATCTGCTGGAACAGTTTTAATGATTGTGTTATAAATGTTACCAGTTGAACCATCAAGAGAAATTCCGTCACCTTCATGATAGGTTTTTCCACCAAGAGTGAAGAATCCATCTTGATTTCGCCACAACCTGAAACGCAGCATGTTCCCATTCCACGAGCAACAACGGCAGCGTGAGATGTTTGACCACCACGAACTGTCAAGATACCTTGAGCATATTTCATTCCTTCGATATCTTCAGGTGATGTTTCAAGACGAACAAGAACAACTTTGTGTTTTTGTTTTCCAAGACGAACTGCATCTTCAGCTGTGAACACGATTGTTCCGGCAGCAGCACCAGGAGAAGCAGCAATACCTTTACCAACAAGGTTGTTTTTGTCTGCATCTTTCAATGCTTTTGCATCAAATGTTGGGTGAAGAAGCATGTCAAGAGTTTTAGCATCAATTTGCATTAATGCTTCTTGTTCTGTGATCATTCCTTCATCGATCAAGTCACAAGCGATACGAATCGCAGCAGCAGCTGTTCTTTTTCCATTTCTTGTTTGAAGCATGTAAAGTTTCTTGTCTTCAATTGTAAATTCCATGTCTTGCATGTCTCTATAGTGATTTTCAAGAGTTGTGCAAATTTGTTTGAATTGTTCATAAACTTCAGGCATAACTTCAGCCATTTTTTGAATTGGCATTGGAGTTCTTACACCGGCAACAACGTCTTCACCTTGAGCATTCATAAGGAACTCACCCATAAGACCTTTTTCACCAGTTGCAGGGTTACGTGTAAATGCAACACCAGTTCCAGATGTTTCACCCATGTTACCAAATGCCATCATTTGAACGTTAACAGCAGTTCCCCAAGAATAAGGAATGTCGTGATCCATACGATAAACGTTTGCACGAGGGTTGTCCCAAGAACGGAAAACAGCTTTGATAGCTTCGAAAAGTTGTTCTTTTGGATCTGATGGGAAATCTTTTCCAAGTTGCTTTTTATATTCTGCTTTAAATTGATTTGCAAGTTCTTTCAAATCTTCTGCAGAAAGGTCAACGTCATAAACGATGCCTTTTTTCTCTTTCATTTGGTCGATAAGTTTTTCGAAATATTTCTTTCCAACTTCCATAACCACGTCAGAGAACATTTGAATAAATCTTCTATAACAGTCATATGCCCAGCGTGGGTTTCCACTCTTTTTAGCAAGAGTTTCAACAACTTCTTCGTTAAGACCAAGGTTAAGGATTGTATCCATCATTCCTGGCATTGATGCACGAGCACCTGAACGAACAGAAACAAGCAATGGATTTTCTTTATCACCAAATTTTTTGCCAGTGATTTTTTCCATTTTTGTGATGTTCTTCATGATTTCGCTACGAATTTGATCGTTGATTTGTCTGCCATCTTCATAATATTGAGTGCAGGCTTCGGTTGAAATTGTGAAACCTTGAGGAACAGGAAGACCAATTTTTGTCATTTCTGCAAGGTTAGCACCTTTTCCGCCAAGAAGGTTACGCATTGTAGCATCGCCTTCGCTGAACAAGTAAACATATTTTTTAGCCATTAAATATTTTTCTCCTTATTGTTTTTGTTATTCACGTTTTTAATTATACAATATTACACCATCAAAAATCAAACATATAGAAAAATTTATAAAACTTTTTTGGCACAAAAAAAGCCTGCAAGTGCAGACTTAATATTGATTATTCAAAATATTTTGAAAGACAAGTTATCTTTTCGTTTGTTCTGAAATAGAACTGTTTAACCGCAAGTTTAAGCATGTTTGTAAGCTGCTCACGTGAAGAAAACTTGAGAGTTGCAAGTGAATTAATATCACAACTATTGATATTTTTCAAAATTGCCCACTCTCCTTTTTCAAGGTGAACACTTTGAATGTGATTTTCACACGAATTACAAATTACCCCACTTCCTTCATATACAAGCCCGGCAGAAACTTCATTTTTCATGCTTTTACCACAATTTCCACAAATGTCAAGGTCAAAACCAAAACCCGAAAGTTTTAAGCTTTCAATTATAAATTTGATTAATGTTGCAGTTGGCTCTGACTTTTCATATGCCAAAACCTTCAAACAATTTAACAAAAGTTTGAAAAGCTCAAAATTACTTTCCCCTTCTTGAGAAATTTTTCCAGAAATTTCAAGCATGGCACTTGCAAGAACATAACTATCAAGATTATATGCGAGATCATAAAAAGTATCATGAACATAACAATCAGTAACTGTATATCTTCCGCCTTTTTCTGCTAAAACAAATTCGCCAAGACAAAACGGACTTGCACAAACCGCAAGCTTTGCTTTTGGTTTTTCAACTCCACGAATCACAGCAAAAAACCGCCCAAGTTCTGGGCTGAATATTTCAAGAAGTCTTGCAGCATCTGTTGTGTGTGGGCTCGACTTCAAAACAATGCCTATTGTCTTTACACTTTCTGCCATTATTTTTCCTTCGTGGTGTTTTTATTTATAATTGTTATATATATTGGTTTTATTATATAGCATATGCTTAATAAAAATTCACATCTATATTAAGCACATCATGCATATATCAATTGCCGAAACTTATCTTCAAATTTTTTATGCATAGGAAAACTTATGCAATTGGATAAATTTCATAAAACTACATTTCGTTTTGCTCTTCATCTTCAAGAAGTTGTTTTTGAAGTTTTTTTCTGCCCCTTAACACTTCTCTTTGACCTGCAATTGTTCCATAAACTTGAATGTTACCAGGCTTGATTCCGGCTTCTTTATTTCCATAAATAAACAAATCATATGATTTTCCAAGACCTTTTTGAAGTTTTTCAATCGTCTTTTGATTTTCAGTTGATGTTAAAAATTCCATGTCACATTCTCCTTTATATATTTCAATTTTTGCCAACCAAGCGGGAATTATACAAGATTATTTTGTCTGATTTTGTTTTTATTAAAAGCACTTTCAAACTGCTATGTCACGCATAGGTCTTATGTCTGGCATAGCACCAAACAATTCCCAATTTATCTAGGTTTTAGCCAATATCTTTAATGTTATATCCAAACTCTTCAAGGGCATTTTTGTCCTGTTTCCAGCCCTCACGAACCTTTACAAAAAGCTCAAGCAAAACCTTTTCGCCAGTAAGTCTTTCAATGTCTTCCCTTGCACTTGTTCCAATCTTTTTAAGCATTGATCCATGAGAGCCAATGATAATTTGTTTGTGACGCTCGCTTTCACAAATGATTGATGCACCAATTTTTACAAGGGTTTTAGTTTCTTTATAAGTTTCAATTTCAACAGCGATTCCGTGTGGAATTTCTTCTTGCAAAAACAAAAGTGCTTTTTCACGAATTATTTCTGCTGTCATGAAACGGAAGTTTTTATCAGTGTATTGATCACGTGGATAATATGCTGGACCTTCTGGTAAAACTGAAAGCACTGCCCTGTCAATCTCTTCAAGATTTCTCTTTTTAAGAGCAGAGATAACAACAAATTGCTTTACAAATTGGAAATCATTAAGTTTTGCCAAAATTGGATAAAGTTTTTCATAAGATGAAATGTCAACCTTATTCACAACAACAAAAACTGGAATTTTACTTTCTCGATATTTTTCAATAAGCTCAAAATCAAAATTATTTATTTTTGTTGCATCTAATAAAATCATGATTGCATCAACATCGTTTTGTGCCGACTCGGTGCTTTTTTGAAGATATTTAGCAAGTCCGCTTGTTCCGTTATAAATTCCAGGAGTGTCAACAAAAACAATTTGATAATCTTCGCCGTTTTTGATTCCTAAAATTTTATTTCTTGTTGTTTGTGGTTTAGGGCTTGTGATTGCAACCTTTTCGCCAACCAAAGCATTTATAAGTGTGCTCTTGCCAACATTTGGTTTTCCTATCACCGCAACAAATCCGCTTTTAAACATATTTTCACCTTTAAATTATTTTTTTAGTTTTTAAGATTTTTGCAACAGCATCTTCAACTGGTTGCATTTGCATGAAGTCTTCATCTTTAATGTGATCATATCCCATCAAGTGAAGTGTGCTGTGAACAGCAAGCTTGCTAACTTCTGCTTCAAGTGTTTGATTATATTCTTTTGCCTGAGCTTCCGCTTGCGACAAACAAATTGCCATGTCACCAAGATGAACATCATCTTTATGCATGAACACCTTCTTCCCAAGAAGCTCCCCAGCATTTATTGAAAATGATGGAAAACTTAACACATCGGTTGTTTTGTCAATATTTCTTGTTCGTTTATTAAGGTCTTTCATTTCGCCAGCATCAACAAACATTACACAAAGTTCAAGTTTTTTATGATCTTGTCCAAGATAGTCGAGAGTTTCGATTATTGATTTCTTCACAACATCTTTAATTTTAAGAGTTGCTTTGTTTACAAATTCAATTTTCATTATTCCTTCCCCCACTTATATTTTATCACATTCAAAAAGCGGTTGGCAAGCAAAGGTGTTAGTCATTATATACAAATCTTTTGCATAACATTTATTGGTGAAAACATGAGCTATTTTGACGAAAACTTAAAATCTTTAAACATTTCCGAACTTGCAATTGAAACGACAACAGTGCATTTTATTTTGCATAAAGGGATTATTGTTGAAGGGTTTAAAAAAATATTTGAACTTTCAGAAAACAAAATTACACTTGCACTAAAAACAGGTGAAACCCTTATAGTCACTGGCGATAAACTTGAAATTAAAGAGATTGCAAAAGGTGAAATTTCTGTTGCTGGAGAAATATATAACATTCAAGTTAAATAAGGTTTTATATGGACAAAACATTTTATACACTATCAATTTCAGGGCTAAATTTGCACCACGCCATAGAATATTTTGAGCGTGAGCATTTTCATGCTAAAAACCTTTCAAGAACCGATAAAAACACATTATTTGTTACTCTTCCAAAATCTGAATATAAAAAGTTCCGATCAGAAAATTTTGCAAGGACATTCAGAATTAAAATCATAAAAAGATCTGGAAATGAAGAAACTATCTCATCACTTCTTCGACACATTGGACTTTTTCTTGGGCTTATTGTTGCTGCCTCTTCGGTTGTTCTTTGCACAAACCGAATCTTCGCTGTTGAACTTTGCGAAGAAAACCACACTTGCAAAAATCAGCAACAATGTATTTTTTTTGGTGAAAATAAAAACAAACTTTTAGAAAGTTTGAAAGATCTTGGAATTGCAAAAGGAAAAAGCCTTCCACTTAGAAATTCAAACCGAGAAATTGAGCAAAAACTCATAAGACAATTTAAACAAATTTCTGGGGTTACAATAAGACAAAACGGTGTAAAAATTGTTGTCGAAATTAAAGAGGCAACTTTGCGAGAAGAAGAACACATTTCAAATCTTGTCTCCCCCGTAAGTGGTGTTATTGTAACAAGCACAATAAATTCCGGAAAAAGCCATGTTAAAAATGGCGATATTGTTTTAAAAGGACAAACTCTTGTTTCTCCAGAAAACAACAAAAACGTTTCTGCAAGTTTTGAAATTCGAACATTTTATCACGAAACAATGGTTTATAGCGATAACATCACATCATATAAAAGGACTGGCAAAAAATATACAATTAACAACATAGAATTTTTTGGTTTAAAACTTAAATCAAACAAAAAGCAACCTTTCAAAATTTATGAAGCAAAAACCACAAAAAGATATATGTTTTATAATCTCTTCTTCCCTTTCACAAGCACATCAACAACATTTGAAGAGTTGAAAAAGGAAGAAACCGTGGTTCCATTCGAGCAAGTTGAAGACATCTTGAAACAAAAATTATATGCCGAAACAAAAGCCAACCTGCCATCAAATGTTGAAGAAAAAAACAAAACCTTTGCAACTTTCAAAGAAAAAGACAAAACCCGATTAGATTGCTATATTGAAGCAATTGTGACAGTTTCTGCAGCATAAAAAAACAATTTATCACAAGAATTATAAATTTCAAAGTGTGACAAATTGTTTTTAGTTTATATTGAACAATAATAAAACCACCAAACTAAAACTTGGTGGTTTTATTATTTTTATGTCTTGGATTGTTTATCGCATCAACAATGATCATGGTTTCTGGATCAATCTTATCAAGAATTTTTTCTCCACGGGATTTTGTGTTTTTCTTCTCTTCAAATGAGCCACCATATTGCATTAATGCTTCGCCAAAATTTGGATCTCTAAGGCTGTCATCAACCCTTGAAAGCATTTCTTGGTTTTTTTGCTCAATTTGTTTTGCTTGTGACTCGGCAGAAGCAATCGCCCCATGAACACCAATACCAGTTATTCCTGACAAGTTGCCATCTTCACTTACGTGCAATCTTTCAGTAAAATGTGTTCTATCACCAATTGTTGGAGCTCTGAGAGGACTTCCTTTTGGAGCATTGATTTGAAAGAACCATGGATCATTTTGCTCGGAATATTCATATTCTCTTGTTCCGAAACGTTCAACAGGCTTTTTCTTCACATCGGTTGCATGAACTTGTTCTTCAGGTTCTTGAGCTGCTGGTTCTTCTTCGATTTTGTTTCCATTTTTATCAAACACTCTTGAAACAGAAGGATTTCTGCTTCCATTTTTTAGTGCTTTTTTGTTGATTTTCAATTCGGTGTGTGGACGAATCACATAAAGCCCTTTCTTTTCCTTTTCTTTTTCAAGAGTTTTTTCTTTTTCTACACTTTCAGTTTTCGCTGACTCGCTTTTTTCTTCTTTTTGTTTGTCGTCTTTTTTCTCTGCCGACTTCACAACAGGTTCAACTTTTGCCTGTTCTTTCCCGCTGCCTTGTTTTTGTTTTGTCTTGTCTTCTTTTGGTTTTGAATCTGGCTTTTCTTTCTTCGCCTTCTTCTCTTTAGGCTTTTTTTCTTTCTTGTCTTTCTTCTTTTTTTTGGAAAAGAAAATTTGCCATATTGCAACAATGACTAATGCTCCAAATCCAAATATAAGCAAAATTTCAATAAGATTCATAATTTTTCCTTCTGCCTCTCTACCGAACCTCGTCGAAACTCATGTTATTAATTCGTTTTTAGCAAAAGCTAAAAAGCTTCATCTTTCACATGGTTTCTCCTTTCCCCACAAGATTTCTTTCGAAATTTTGCGGGGACCCTATAACTTACCTCACCCTTGCTCATCTTTTCGGTTTAAAGCTTCAAACAAGAACCGCCGATGTAACAACGGATACTACCGGAAACCTTGTTTTAACCTTTAAACTCGAAAATCTAAACAAATCTGTTGCTTTCCGTTTTCAAATTTTCTATGGTTATATAATAAGATTATGTTTTTTTATTACATATACTATATACATAAGTATATACACATGGCTTTCACCATGCAAATTAAATCAAAAGCCCGCAATTTAATTCGGGCTTTTTATTAGTTATTATTTCCAGTTGGTTTAATTCTATTTCTTGGGAAAGGCATTGATGGCATTACTGGACCTTCTTGACTTGAAGAGTCATCGCCGTCACCAGATTTTTTGCTAAGAGATTTTCTCATATCGGTGTCAGCTTGAAGGTTCTTCATGTTATAATAGTCCATCACACCCATTTTTCCACTATTTAATGCTTTTGCAAGAGCTTTTGGAACTTCAGCTTCAGCTTCGATAACCAAAGCTTTCATTTCTTCAACTTTTGCCTTCATTTCATTTTCAGTTGCAATCGCATTGCATTTTCTTTCTTCGGCTTTTGCTTGCGCAATTCGTTTTTCAGCTTCAGCATTTGCAATGTCAAGTTCAGCACCAATGTTTCTTCCAACATCAATATCAGCAATATCAATTGAAACAATTTCATATGCAGTTCCTGTGTCAAGCCCCTTGTTTAAAACTGTGCTTGAAATCAAGTCTGGGTTTTCAAGAACGATTTTGTGGGTTGCAGCAGAACCAATTGTTGTAACAACCCCTTCACCAACACGGGCGATGATGGTTTCTTCACCTGCACCAAAAATTTGCATATGCATGTTTGAAATAACAGTAACTTTAACTTTAACCTTAAGTTCAATTCCGTCTTTTGCCATTGCAGAAATTTCAGGAGTTTCAATAATTTTTGGAACAACCGAGTTTCGAACAGCTTGATATACATCACGTCCAGCAAGGTCAATTGCTTTTGCAGTTTGAACTGACAAGTCCATGTTTGCAGAGTGTGCAGAAATAAGTGCTTTCACAACTCTTTCAACATCGCCATTTGCCATATAGTGAGTTTCAAGCTCATCAATTGTAATGCTTGCAAGTCCAGCCTTTTTTGCAGTGATATAGGTTAAAACAATTTTGTTCACATCAACCTTTCGCATTTTCATTCCGATAAGTTTGCTCATTGGAACGTGTGCAGATGAGACAATCGCACGAAACCACAAACGAAGTGGAACCAAACACAAAATTACAATTATTGCCGCAAGTAAAATTGCGCCAGCAACTGAAAGCCCAATTATCCAGCCAAGAGACAACTTTGCAAGCATGCCTTCATAAACTAAATTTGTCATTTCTTTCCTTCCTTATACAATTTTTTCAACAACGATTTTTTGAGCGTAAACCTTTTTCACTCTTACTCTTGAGCCCGCAAAGATATATTCTTTTGTTGTTGTAACATCATATACCTTTTCATCAAACTCAGCTTTGCCAGACGGCTTTAAGTCGGCAACAACAACTCCGCATTTGCCAAGCAAGAACGAATAGTCTGGGTTGCCTTCTTCAGTTGTTGGAATTTTGTTTCCTTTTACAATTATCATTGCTTTGTTTTTGCGATGAGTTTTAACAATGTTATAAACAATTTTTACAGCAGCAACAACAAAAGCAATCAGAATGATGCACCAAAAAATATAAAAGATAATTTCATTTGAAGAAACTTCTGTTGTAATACATCTTTCAGTTATTGCACCAACCGTCATCAAAAGCCCAGCAACCCCGGAAATTCCGAAACTAGGAATGAAAATTTCCAAAACAAACAAACCAATTGCCAAGGCAAACAGAACATAAAACACTGCGTCTGCCCCGCTGAAAAGTGTTAGAAACGCTTTAAACATTTTCTTTCCCCCTTTTGTTTGTTTTGAAATTTGGTTATGCTTTTCTTCTATGCAAAAATATTATATCATATCAACACACACTTTTCAATAGCAAAATGTCAAAATTTTAGCGAAGCTTTTATTGTTTTGTGAACCATATTTTATGTAAAATAAAAGAATATTCTTATCTTTTTTTTGCACGTAAAATATTAAAAAATCGAATTTTCAATTATTAAAGCAAGGGCTTTCATATTAAATTTTTACTTGTTCCTGTTATCAATTTTGTGTTACAATAAAATAAATAAAAAATAAAGGAAAATATATAAAGGAAAATTTCATGAAAAAAGTATTAAGCACAATTTTTTTGTTTGCCTTTACGTTTATTGCTCTTTTTGGTTGCAGTGCAAAACCTAAAATCAATAGTTTAAATTTGAGTTTTGATTTTGTTATCAATGACACCTTGGAAGATGGAAACAACAAAGATGTGAAAGTTATTATTTTGGCAGGACAATCAAATGCAACTGGGGTTGCACATACAGAAATTCTTAAAGAAAAAGTTTCCGAAGAGAAATATATTGAATATGTAGCTGGTCAAAAGAACGTTTATATTAACTATGACACCGAAAATGGATTAAATAAATCAGACGGTTTTGTCCACACAAATGTAGAGTCATATTATGCTTTTGGGCCAGAAATAGGTCTTAGCGAAAGTCTTGGACAAGAACAAGACGAATATTTCATTATTAAATATTCATATGGTGGCAGCAACCTATATGAACATTGGAAAAAAGAAAATCAATGCTTATTCAAGGGATTGGTTGAATTCACAAATAAATCCATTGAATATCTTGAAAGCAAAAATTATAATCCTCATATCGTGGCAATGTGCTGGATGCAAGGCGAAAGTGATGCTTTTGGCGAAACCAGCAAAAAATATTTTGAGAACACCAAAAAATTTGTAAATTCAATTCGTCAAGAATTCGGAGATATCAAATGGATTGATGCGGGCATTAGCGATTGTCAATATTGGGAAAAATACAAAACCATAAATGAATGCAAGTTAAAATTCAGTAAACTTGCAGATAACAACTATTATATAGATACAATAGCAGAGAAGTTGACATATACCTTAGAGCCACAAGAATCTCCAGATCTTGCCCATTATGATGTTCTTTCACAAATAAAATTAGGGCACTTATTTGCAAAGGCAATCATAGAAAATTAATATAAACTCTCTTTTTTAAAATAAAAAAATATTAAATTTGTTCGCACAATATTCAAATGGTATTTCCATTTCAAACAATTTTAAAAAAAACAATCATATTTGAAAACAACACTAAAAACTATTATCTTCTTACTCCTAAGACACACACAAACAATGTTCAATATTTTTTGAAATCAAAACAAAAAAAAGGAACTTTGCACCACTGCATTGTTCCTTTTTCATTTTCACAAGGTTCAAAATGACCAGCCATTTTCACCTGGTTTTTGCTAGATTTCAATTTTGTTTTTCTGGAAATAATTGAACAAATATTGCTGTACTATGCCAGACATAGTTTCGAATTTATCTGACAAAAACGCACTTATCTCTGGTCTTGTCATTTCACCTTTATAGAAATATTTTCGATATACTTTTTCAATCCAAGTGTCAACCGGAAAACACTCGGTGCGGTTGAAGCCAAAAAGCAAAATGCACGATGCAACCTTTGGCCCCACCCCTGGCAAAGACTGAAGCCAGATATCGAGTTCTTTTGTTTGCAAAAGTTGTTTTTCAGAAATGTTTGTTTCGCTTAAAATTTTTGCTGTTTGCATTAAAAATTTGTCACGATATCCAGCACCAAGATTTTTAAAAAACTCTTCTGGCATTTTTGCTAAAACTTTTGCAGATGGAAATGCTTTATATTTTTCATTTATCGGTTCGCCAATTTCAGAAATTTTTTCAATGATTTTTTGAATACGTTTAATATTGTTGTTCTGTGAAACAATAAATTGAAAAATTATTTCTTCAGGTTCACCTTTCGCGATTCTTATTCCCTTTCCAAATTCAATTGCATCTTTCAAAATTGGTTCGGCTGATAGCTTCTGTTTTATTTCACCATAATCAGTGTCAAGGTCAAAAAATTCTACAAATCGCTCAGGATTATTAGACTCAATAATCACATTATCCCCTTCTTCATATATGTGAGCAAGGTTCTTTCCTGTGATCACGTCAAAACCGTTTTCTGTTTCAAAAAATCGGAACATTTGCCCGCAAGACAAAATTGACTTTGCATCGAAGTCTTCGTTCTTTTTAAAAACAATTTTATCACCAACAATTTGATATTTCATGCCATAATGTTACACCAAATACAAAGAAAACACAAGCACACGGCAAATTATTTTGACAAACTGAAGAAAATATTGTAACATATGCATGGAGAAAAAATATGCTTTTCGTTTATAACAAATTTAAACTTAGAAAATGGAAAAAATACAGTTCGGTCAAACGTCTTGAAATTTTACAAGCACTTGAAAACAAACTTGCAAAAAAGAACCATCGTGACCCGATTCCTGTTGTTGTCCATGAAAATGCAAACTGGAATTGTTTTGGAATGTTTTCAGTTGTTCATGGCAAAAAACTTATATATGTCCATGAAAATCTTATTCTTGACCCAGGGCTTCGTTTCCATGCTCTTGAAACAATTATTCATGAAGGAAGACATGCAACACAATATGTTGCCATCACAAAAAAGAACTTACACTGGTGGAACTTTCGTGAAAAACGTTGGAAAACCAACTTTTCCGGCTATGTTTCTGCAACCGAAGATGCGATTATGTATAACAATCAAGAAGTTGAGCGTGACGCACAAAGATACACAATTAGAATGCTTGAAAAACTTGAATATAAATATCACAACGAAGAAGATTTTTACAAAACCGTTAACCGAAACATCAACCGTTATGAAAAGGCCGAGCAAGATGCAAAACGAAAATATGGGCTTTTCTATCGCTATAAAATGCGTAAACGTATTGATGACAGAAGCAATTGGAGATAGAAAAAGAAGCTCGAAAGTGCTTCTTTTTTTCTATCTCCAGTGAAAAGTGAAGAGTGAAGAGTGAAGAGTTAGGGATATACAATCAAATTAAAAAATAAAAATTCTTTCTACTTTACAAGTAAAAATACGTGAAGAGTAAAAATATTTATGTGCTTATTTTCTTTCTTCCCCTAGCAAGGCAAGTTTTGCATGATAGTTCGTTATCACTCACATAATAGCAAAACAATATGTTCCGGCTCTTTACCGAACCGCCGGAGCGTCGAAACACATGTTAATAATTCGTTTTTAGCGAAGCTAAAAAGCTTCATTTGTTACATGGTTTCTC
>USJH01000008.1 GCA_900554955.1 uncultured Clostridia bacterium
TGCCATACTCATTCACCGGCAAAAGCATGCTTGTTTTAATTGTTCCAGCTGTGCTTTTCACAATGTCCGCATAAAGCGTATAAACTGAAAATGCTTCGGAAACCATGTCTTTATAAGAAGCCCCATATTCGCCGTGGGCTTCAAAAAACAAAACCGAACTATATTCCGCAAGTGACTCGTCAAGCCACGCCTCTTTCACCTGATTGTTTCCAACCAGTCCATACCACCATTGATGTGCAATTTCATGAGCAATGACTTTTGCTTTGTCAAACTTATCCACAGCAGAATCAGAAATCACAACAAAATTTGGATATTCCATTCCCCCGTGGACAAAAGGTGCCTTAAAAACTGTTAAAGTTTTATATGGATATTTCCCAAATGTTTGAGAATAAAACTCAAAAGATTTCACTGCTGTTTGCAAATTTTCTTCAAAATCTTCATCATTATTATAACCAATATATGAAATTTGCGTTTTTTGGACAGTTTTTGAAACTGTTTTCATGTTTTCACCCAAATATATCGCAAAATCACGCACTGCACGTGCTGAAATGTTGTAAATTTTAGATTTATCCTTATTTTCAGAGCTTAAAATATCCCCGGACGATGCAATTTTATATTTATTTGGAAATTCTATTTTCATTTTAAAATTTGCAATGTCACTGAAAAATGGATCACCCGTTGAATAATATGGATTTGTAACATATTCTCCTTTTTCATATACCGCAAGAATCGGGAAAAAGTTTCCAAGAGCAACCGTTCCATTGAAATATCCAAGGCGATGAGTGCAATTCGCAAGTTTAACAATAAACTTAATTTCAACTTCTGCTTTATGTTTTGGCTCAAGTGGTTTTTCAAAATCAATGCAAATTGCAGTTTGACTTTCATTCACATATGAAAAACTTACAGGTTTTCCATTAAGTTTCACATTTTCAATTGTTCCATCGCCATAATCAATTCCATTCGGAAAAACTTTTGCCATGTTTTTTGTTGTATATGGCAAAACTTCCGAGCTTTCACGAAATGCACGTGGATAAAAATTGAAACACACGTTTTCTAAAACAACATCAGTCTGATTTATAAAACTTACAGTTTCAGTTGCCGAAACCATCATTGTTTGTTCATCTAAAACTGCTGAAATATCATATGCAGACAAGTTTTTTGAAACCTTTTTCAGAATTCTTGAATTATCACAACCAGTGAATGCAAACAAACAACAAAAGCAAGAAAAAAGCAATGCAAAACATTTTAAAACTTTATTTTTCATATTTATTCCCCAATAAAATTTATGATTGCACTGCTTTTTATATTCTTTTGTTTTTATAAATCAATATCTTTTGCATAAAAAAAGTTCAAACCTTTTGTGGTTTGAACTTTATATTCTTTATTAAAGATCGTTTTCATCATCATTATATCGTGAGCCACCACTTCCATTTCCATCTCCTGGAACGTCTTGGTGTTTCCCACTATTGTTTGAATCATCTTTTTCTTCTCCAGCAACAGGATCCGCAACGTCACCTTTTGAACTTCCGTCCGAAACGTTTTGATTATCATTTGCTGTTTTTTGATCTTGCAAATCTTTGATTTTTTGTTGAAGTTCTTGATTTACTTTCATAATAGCTTCATAGTCTGATTTAAGACCACCAATCTCTTGACGGAGTGAAGAAATTGTATCAGCTTGACCTGCAAGTTCTGTTTGAAGGTCTTTAATTTTTGAACCACCAACATCACCAAGATAGTCAATTGCAGCGTTTATTGACTTAAAATCTTTAACTGATTTTTCAGCCCCGAGTTTTGTAAGGTTTTGATCAACAACCGAACCAATGCTTGCAATTTCAGAGTCAAGGCTTTGATGATAATAGTTTCCAATGTCGGCAATTGCATCACCAAGAGATTCATAGTCTTCAATTGTTTTATAAACAATTTCACCATCTTCACGAATTGGATTTCCTGCTGCGTCTCTTTTTGGAATTTGAACAATTTGCAAAGTTGAACCAACTTGTTTTTCAAGGGTTTGAAGATGTTTTGTATTCTTCATAAGCTGTGAAAGGACTGTTCCCATGTTTGAGTCAAGTTTTGAAACATCATATTCACCAGTCTCGTCATTGTAAATATCGTCAAGTGTAATTCCGTTGTCTTCAAAAGTTTTAACAACCAATGCATATGCTTGATCAACTTCTGCTTTGTGTTGTTTTTTTGTTCCTTCAGCAATTGAACTGATCACGTCTGCAAGTGAAGAGTTTTGGTCGTAAGAAATATCAACCCCAAACTCCTTCAGTGCATCATATGCTCTATCCATGTCATCAAGCACATAATTATAACTTGATTCAAGATTTCTATAATCATTTTTAACATTATGTAAAGAAATTCCTAACACTGCTGAAGCAACAGTTGTAAGAACTAAAGCACCAGTAACAATCGCTGTGAAAACTTTAGATTTAACAAATCTTCCAAATTTATGAATAAAACTTGTTCCATTTTGAGAATTTGTTGCAACTTCTGCTGTGTTTCTTTGGTTCGCAAGTGCTTTTTCATCACCATTTCTGGCTCTCATTGTTTGGCAGGTCATGATGATTTTTTTAAGACTTCCAAGATCTTCTCTGCTTCTAACATATGCCTCATTAGTTAAAGTTCTTGTTCCATCTGCCTTCTTAGGGTTAATATAATCAATGAAAGCATCAACCTCTGTTTGCGACAATCCTGCAAAAAATTCGGCTTCAGACATGCCTTGAGATTCTTCCAACTTCTTTATAAGAGAAGCAACAATTGGGTCTGACACTTCATCTTTAGGAAGCATTTTTGATAATGTGACTGCTTCTTGAATTGCTGATTTTGTACCTTTAAACATAACTTCTCTCCTTTATTTCTTTCGAAATATTATGATTTTTATTGTGATTATATTTTACCATTTTTTAACAAAAAAGTCAATAGTACACCACCAAAACAAGCACTTTTTAAAAAATAATATAACATCATAACAAACGCATACAAACAAAATAAAACCCCGAAGCAGCTTTCGCCACATCGAGGTTTTATTTATTTTTTTAACTTGAATGACATTTAAGAATTATTTATCAAGATCATCGTCATTATATTGTGAACCACCAGCTCCTGCACTATCTCCTGGAACATCTTGATGTTTTCCACTATTGTTTGAATCGTCTTTTTCCTCACCGGCAACAGGTCCAACATTTTCATTGTCTTTTTTATTGTCTGAACCATTTTGATCTGTATTTTCGGTTACTTTGTCATTGAGTTTCTTTTTAAGATCTTCAACTTGATTTTCCAAAGCTCTTTTCTCTTCGTTTGCAGAATCAATATCGTTTTGAAGTTCATCAACCTTATCTTGAAGTTCATCAACTTTGTCTTGTTTTTGAGCAATCAAATCAATATAATTTGCAATATCTGCTCTAAGATCTTCTGCACAATCACCAAGAAATGCAATTGCTGCTTCAGTGCTTTCGAAATCTTCCAAAGTGTAAATACTTCCTAAAGTATCATTTTTTGTAATTTTAGCAACTGCAAATGCATTGTTAACAGCCTTGTCGATTGATTCTTCATATGCTTTTCTTTGAGATTCATAAGCTTTTGAAATGTCGTCAATTGCATAATCAAATGATGCAAAATCTGTAGCTTTTTTAACAACTGGATTTCCGTTTTCATCTGTAACAACGTTTCCATTTTCATCTGTTTTATAAATCTTC
The DNA here is from genome assembly GCA_900554955.1 of uncultured Clostridia bacterium. GTDB lineage: Bacteria > Bacillota > Clostridia > Christensenellales > UBA1242 > UMGS2069. The sequence continues at coordinate 3,702 of USJH01000008.1, forward strand.
AAAGCTTCAAATGTTGTGTCAATTTTTTCTTGAACTTGTCTTAAATGGTCTGCATTTTTCAATGCTGTTTCAACAACACTTGCGACATTAGCGTCAAATTTATCAACATTAACATTGCCATTTTCATCAACAATGTCTTCTGGTTCAATTCCAAGATCATCAAGAAGAGTTGCAAAATGAAGATATGCACCCTTCACTTCTGTTGCAATTTCTTCTGATTTTTCTGCTTTGAAAGCTTCATAAACATCTTTAACAATTCCTGAAAGAGTTTTGCTGTCATCAACTTTAAAGCCAAAATCTCTGATTGTTTGTTTCATTTCAACAACTTGTTTTTTAAGCTCAGAAGAATCTTCTTTCATTTTGTTTTCAATAAACTGTATTGGTGAAATTGCATTTCCGTTTGCATCGGTCATTCCAGCCTTATAGCCATTATCCTTTGCAATTCTGTCAATTGCTTCTTTCATTTCATCAAGAGTTTTAACGATTGTAATATTGTCGCCTTTAAGATGATTGTTTTCAACCTTTTGTCCAATATTAAAACCTAAAGATGTGATAAGTAATGCTCCAAGGAGAGCTACAGCAACAACAAGAACTGGAACTTTTGCTTTTCTTTTTTTGTTTGCTTTTCCTGATTGCAAACGAGTTGTTTTCAAATGTTCAATTTCACTTTCTCTTTCTTTGATTTGATTTTCAAGTTCAGAAATTTTTGCTTCAAGATCAGCTTTTTCTTTTGCTGAGTTTTCATTTTTTGCACGTTCTGAAAGAAGTTCAACATACATAAGATCAACAGAGTATAAAAGCTTTCCAGCATCAGCAATGTCGCCAGCATCCATAACAGCAAGACCATTTGAATATGTTCTGTCACCTTTTTCATTTAAAGGGTTAAGCATGTTTACAATTTCTTCAGCTTGTTCACTTGTTGCAAGACCAGCAAGTGCAGCATTAACTTCTTCAGCTTTTTCACTGTCTGCAACTCTTGCTCTAAGTTCTTTTCCAGCTTCCCAAACAATGTCTCCGAAAGGATAATTTTTTGAAATGTGTACAACAAAAAATTTAGCCAAAGCTTCTGTTGGAATATCTTTGATATTATCAACTGTAACTTCCTGACCATTATAAATAAGTTTTGCAGAATTGTTGAGAACTAATTTATTTTCTTTTTTATTTGCCATATGTATTATTTCCTCCCTCATGCCCAAGTGGCATTACATACATATCCATATTTTGTGATAATATTTTACCACACAGTAATATGCTTGTCAATACCCATTTTTCACAATTTTAGCCACACTTTTGCACATTTTTTTGGCTAAATTTGCGAAAAAAATTGTTCTTCCGCAAAATCACAGAAGAACACTATTCGTCATATTCAAATTTATATTCTGCAAACACTTTTTTTATAATGCTTCCGCTAAATCCTTTGCGAAGCAAAAAGTTATAAAGCCCTGCAAATGTTTTTTTATTTTTTTCTTTGTTTCTAAGATATTTTTCAGCAAGAATGCTTGCCCTGTTTTTTTCATCTTCATCAGACACTATCAAAAGTGCATTTTCTGCAAAAGATGAACAAATTCCTTTTTGAAAAAGTGCATTTTTAAGTTCTAAACGGCTTTTTAATGGCTTGGATTCGACCAAAGCACGGGCAAAGTCTTTATCTGAGATATATTTATATTCCTTCGCGAGCGCAATTGCAGAATCAATCACATTGTCTGAATATCCATAATTTTTCAGCTTGTTTTTCAAATCTCGCTCTGAATACATTTGTCTTGACACCAAATTTGCGATTTTTTCAAAGGCGGAACTCTTTTCACTTTCAAAAACGACTTCTTCAAGTTCTCTTTTTGAAATTTCTTTTCCAATCTTTAAACCTGCTTTTGCAACAGCAATTTCGTCTAAACCGCTGTAAAATTCACCATCAACAAACAAATTATATCTCTTTTTGCGTTTTTGTGGAGTAATGTTTGTGATAATCATTTTTATGCACCATGTGAAAAACGATAATATTCATTTGAAATTTTAGTGATCTTTGCACTGTCTTTCATTTTGCTTCGAATTTCACCTATAATCTTGTCTGCATTTTCAACAGGAATTGCACATCTAAGCATTGGCAGAGATTCATTATAGTTCTTTTCAATGATAGGAAATCCTTTTTCGGTTAAAACCTTTCCAAGTGTTGCATAGTCGCTATAACTCACAATCATGTCAAAAATTGCACAATATACCATTCTGTTTTTCTTTGCATTTAAAATTGCATTGTTTGCAGCACTGTAAAAAACTCTTGACAAACGAGCTTTGCCAAGCTCAACCCCACCAAAGAACCTTACAACTGCAACAAGAATGTTTGTAATGTTTCTTTCTTTGATTGCTTGATAGATTGGAGCTCCAGCACTTCCAGCAGGTTCCCCATCATCATTGTTTTTTCCGACATCAAATTTCTCACCAATCAAATATGCATATGGAATGTGAGCAGCGGTTTTGTTGCTCTTTTTAAGGCTTGCAATACATTCGTTAACCTGCTCAACCGATTGAACAGGAAAAGCTACTGCAACAAATCTTGACTTGTTCACAGTTGTTTCAACCATTGATGTTTCTGAAATGACAGTAAAAGGTGCGTTTTCCATTGTTTTCCCCCGTTTGAAACTATTTTACCATAAAATTGCATAAAATCAAAATAATAATTCACAAAAGTTTTACATTTCTTACAACAAATGCTAAAATATTTTTATCACTTTTAAAGGAGACATATATGAAAAATTATTTAGAAATTACAGACGTACACGCTCGTCAAATTTTAGACAGCCGTGGAAATCCAACAGTTGAAGTTGAAGTTGTTGTTGAAAACAGTGTTGTTGGACGTGCTTGTGTTCCAAGTGGCGCATCAACCGGAGCTTTTGAAGCTGTTGAACTTAGAGATGGCGACAAGAAAAACTATCTTGGAAAAAGTGTTGAAAAAGCAGTTGAAAACGTTAACACAGAAATTGCAAAAAAGATTGTTGGAATGAACGTTCTCGACCAAATTGAAATTGACCACACAATGATTAAACTTGACGGAACTGAAAACAAAGGTCGTCTTGGTGCAAACGCAATTTTAGGTGTTTCACTTGCTTGTGCAAGAGCTGCAGCTGAATGTGTTGGACTTCCTCTTTATAACTATATTGGCGGTGTTAACGCTTGCACTCTTCCAGTTCCAATGATGAATATTATCAATGGTGGAAAACATGCAGACAACTCTGTTAACATTCAAGAATTCATGATCATGCCAGTTGGTGCAAAATCATTTAAAGAAGCTTTAAAAATGTGTGCAGAAGTTTTCCATAACCTTAAAGCAGTTTTGAAAGGTAAAGGTTTCAGCACCGCAGTTGGTGATGAAGGTGGCTTTGCCCCTAACTTTGCAAGTGATGAAGAAGCTTTCATCAATATCGTAGAAGCAATTGAAAAAGCTGGCTATAAACCAGGAAAAGATTTCCGCCTTGGCGTTGATGCTGCCGCAACAGAAATGTATGACGAAGCTCAAAAAATTGGTAAAGACGGTTACTATTTCTGGAAATCAAAACAATTCTTCACTCGTGAACAAATGGTTGACTTCTGGGTTGAAATGGCAAACAAATATCCAATCGTAACTCTTGAAGACGCCCTTGCTGAAGAGGACTGGGAAGGTTGGAAACTCTTAACCGAAAAACTTGGAAAGAAAATTCAACTTGTTGGTGACGACTTGTTTGTTACAAACACAAAACGTCTTGAAAAAGGAATTGAACTTGGAGTTTCAAACTCAATTTTAATCAAACTCAACCAAATCGGAACTCTTACTGAAACTCTTGAAGCAATTCAAATGGCAAACCGTGCTGGATATACTGCAGTTGTATCACACCGCAGTGGTGAAACTGAAGACACAACAATTGCTGATCTTTCAGTTGCTCTTAATGCTGGACAAATCAAAACTGGTGCTCCATCAAGAACCGATCGTGTTGCTAAATATAACCAACTTCTCAGAATTGAAGAAGAACTTGGCAAAAGTGCAAAATATCTTGGAATGAATTCTTTCTTTAACATCAAAAATAAATAATCATTCCCCACTTTATATCCAAACAAAAAAGACTGGAAAATTTTCCAGTCTTTTTTTACAGCATTATTTGTTTTACTTTTCAATTTCAGTTTCAGCAAGGTCAAGATTTTTTTGTGCATATGACAAAACTGTATCTTTTGCAAGATTTTTCACCGCTTGTTTGTTTACAAATTCAGAACTATAAACATTTTCAAAAACAAAATCTCCGTTTTCAATGTTTCTCAAAAGTCTTGCAACAGTGTTTTTATTTTTCCAAAATTTTGCAGGAAGGTCTTCACACATATATTGATAATATTGATATTGTTTTGTAATGTCGAAACTTAAAAGTGCATTTGAAAGCACATCACAAAGTCCATTTTCACCAAGAACATAATCAATTTCTGAAGCAGAAAGAATTCCCTCGAAAGAAGGAAATTTAAAAATCTTTTTATTTGAAATTATTGCAATGTCTGTGTGTCTGCCAAGCCCATTGCTTTCTTCAACAATACAAGCCGAACCTTTAAAAATTCCATTTTCTACCATTATGATATATGGTGAAGATTTAATTCCAGGATAATAGTCTTTGCCATATGGAATTTTTGTGAGCAAATGATAATATTCACGATCTCCAAAATTTTCAACAGCAGAAATTGGACAATCTTTTCCAAAGAATTTATCAAGATTCTCCACACAACAATATCCGAGTTTTTTATCAAAAATATCTCTTATATAAACTTTTTTATTACTTAAATTTTCCATAACTTTTCTATTTTTCTCCAAAGGGGCTATATGATATCACTCATTATTTCAAAAATCAAGACCCAATTTTGACGAAATTCAAAAATTTTAGACGAAATTTGAAAATTTGATTATTCCACCATTTTTAAAAACTATTTTATCAATAAAAAAACCAACACACATCGGTTGGTCTTTTTACATTTATCTTATATTATCACAAGCATCTTTCATTAGCACTCATATCTTTCTGAGAAATTGCCGTTGAAATTTTGTGTGTGGTTTTCTCGGAAACAAAATTGTTTTTGCTTATTCCATATCCTTCTTAGCCCAAGTTGTTCCTTTCCCCAAAAAGTTATGAAACTTTTCGGGGACCCCACTATACATTTCAAATCCTACTCGGGAAAACAAAAGTCCAAGACGTTTGTCTTGGACTTTGTTTGGCTCCCTAATACGAAATAGCTACACTACCATTCCAGCTTACAGCCCCTCATTTTTGAATGCCACCTGCCATTCATTGACTATTTCATCAAATTCATCATTCTGGTAAGTTTGTGGAATATAAAGATATTCTACTTCACCATACTTATACTTCATTACAGCATAAGAATAAGCATAGGCATCCATCTCCATATCTTGTGAAAAGTAGCCCGTATTCTCTTTCCCTTCTTCATTCAAAGCAGTTACATAGTTACTCTCCTCCTCAGACCACTTCTTTGCCAACTCTGCATTATTACACTTCGTCGGATCTTTTCGATAATCTTCAATTTCTAAATGTTGATAGATATGACGTATTTCGTGTAGAAGAAAATATTCAATATGTAACGGTTCATTTTGCCGGAAAGAGAAATCGACAGCAGCAATATTCACAGTAACCACATTAGTTCCCCTGTTACAACAAGCAAAAATCGAAACACTTTCATCGTAACCAAATCTCCACTGGATTGTTTGGCTTGTTCTATAGAACCTAACATCAGAGTTAATTATATCGCTTATAATCGGAGAATATTGCTGTTGCAAATGTTCAAATAGGCCTTTATCTATCATCATTCTATATCACCCCCCCTAAATTCCTTCAAAATGGAAATATCATAATAAAAATTTTAAGCGATCTTCAAAATATGCTGGATACTGCACCAAATTCGAAAATATTTCCTCTTTGTTTTGTTCTATCGCTTCCAATATTTTTTCAGATGATATATTATCGTCTCCTATAATCTTTGTCAATTTAGTCGCAAGAACACGATCATTGAAGATCGTTTCACATATAGATACAGCAGTTTTAGTCGCTACACCATACTTCACTTTTTTTTGCAAAATATTAAGCATATCTTTCGATCGTTCAATTTCGGTGCTAATGTCATTATCCAACATGTCACATATGTTCCCGATTAAAAAATTTAGTTCATAAGAGATTTTTTTATTACATATATCGTCAATATCAAAAACTTGAATTCCGGTCAAATCCGACATCTTTTTAGGTAAAACTCCATCGATCCAAAGCCTACACAGGTAATCAAATTGTTCCTGATATTTACCCGGATTATATGTTTCCTTGTAAAATTTAATTATTTCCGTTAAACAGGCTTCTTCTGTTTTCAACATTGCCGTTATGTCTGTCACTGAAAGCCACCCTGAAATTTTTTTAGACAACTCAACTCCGGACATAGAAAATGCATATCGACTTACATCTGCCCCAACCAAGTGATTAATCTTTTTAACAATTGCATCAAAAACTTTTTCTAACATATCTTTTTCTTGCTCGCTTGCTAAAGAATATGCCAGTGTATCCCTACATACTGTTTTTGCAACGTCAAATCTTTCGCATTCTTCTACTTTTTCAAGTGCAAGGAAAAGATAACTTTCTATTGCTTCTAACGTATTTTTTCTAAGTCCCAATTCCTCATATATATTATGCTTTTTCCTCTCAGGATACTGTTTTAAGAAAGCTGCTACCAATCTTTGTGTAAACGTATCAATAACATCTTCCTCTTCAATGTGCTCGATATAATACTTTACAAACTTCTCTGCCGAAACAGGGATATTGTAATCGACTTGGATTTTTTGAACAAGTTTGAGGATTGAACTGCTACACGGTTCTGATGCGTTCGAATTAAACATATCTGAACACATTTTCCAATTATAATATCCTCGTCCTCTTTCCCTTTCATCATAAATCTTTGGATCGGTTATTATAATACTTCCTTCAGTAAAGATTCCAGATCGAGCTGTTCGACCTATCAAATTTTGAAAATTTCGAATTTTCATAAATTCTCTATCTGCTCGCAATGTCGTAACAATAAGATACCTAATGGGAATATTCACACCTTGAGCCAACGTAGATGTACAAACTACAATTTGGATATGTTTTTGCTTTAGTGCATATTCAACCGCCAATTTTAATCCATTGGGAATATTAGAAGAGTGAGCCACAACACCAAACCTACTGCACTTCGTATATATATTTTCAGATCCATAATATTCGGAAAAAAGGTTACTCAACTTTTCCAACTGTACTGAATTTACATCCGCAAGAAATGGACTTAAATCAAATTCTCTCAAATTCAACTCTATGATTCTTTTCATAACAGTGATAATTGACGATTGCCTTCCCACATAAATTGCAACACCACCGTTCCTACAAAGTTTTAATGTGTTGAATATTGCAATATCAATAGCTGAATTTTCCGGAAAAAATCTATCTTTATGTTCTTTTACCTTTTTCTTTAATTTTTCCTTCTTTATTATTCTTGGAATGTAATAGTCGTATTTAGACGGATTGTCAGAAAAATAAAACATATCACTGCTATCAGAAACAAAAGCAATCGATTTAGGCGTAGATGATATTTGTGAATCTGTTGCCAAAACGCCAGCTTGTCCAAAAAGCCATTCTTTAATTTTCTCTGCATTCGACAAAACCGCAGACATAAGAACAATCTGCTGGTTTTCGCGTGTAACGCTACGAATGTGCGTCATCAAAAGTTCATAAACAGCCCCACGAACGCCATCATCAAACATATGCGCCTCATCGAACACAAAAAGATCAACCATATCAATAATATCTTTTTGGTGGTGGACAACATAACTAAGTTTTTCAGGCGTACATACAACTATCTGTTTACCTAAGGAATCATCGAAAAGCACTACATCTTCTTGCAATACATCTGAAAATTGATTTATCTTAACTTCCCCGCCAAAGGCTTTTATCATATCCATTGTAATTTCATTGCAAAGCGCTCTAAGAGGAGCAACTATTACAACAATTGATGCCCGTTGCTCAATGAATGCTGAACAAATAATCAATTCAATACTCTTTGTTTTCCCCACGCCTGTTGGAAGTTGAACAATCCCATTCATTCCACGCAATATATCAAAATTGCCTATAAGTTGCTGTGCAGACCATAGCATCCTTACCCCATTCTTACCTCGCAAATAGTCACGCCACTTTTCACTCGGCAGTTCAGTATAATCAGGCAGTAGCTTCCATGCAGATTGCTCGATTGACAAAAACAAAATAGCTAAAAACAAATCGCCCCAAAAGACTTCGTCAATATCATCTTTATTGTATACCTCTTTCCGATAATTTTCAGAAAGCATTTTTATATTTTGGCGCTTCTCTCCTGTTTCAAAATACACTTTTATCGCATTGTTCAACATCGAACATTCGTCTTCATTTCTCATGTATTCCATTGGATAATTGTCAAATAAAAATGCCAGTAACCTCGTTAAAAATGCTTTGGCGGTATTTTGTTTTGTATCAACTTTTTGAAAAGCCTTGCGCAAAAGGACCTTAGAACTTCCAAAATTATTTGAAAAGAAATAGGCTGTTGCACCAGAAAGCAAAAAATCTACATCATATTTATCCCTATCTTTCGATTCCACAGCCGCATCAAAGTATTGCGCAACATTACGAACGTATACTCCGAATTCACTTTTAGTATTATAATCATTTTCGATAACACTCTCGGCATATCGTGACAAAATGTATGTAGAGGAAAAAGATAAATCATTAGAGTTTAACGGAAAATGCGGATAATCCTCCTTTGCCACATCAAATTCAACTAGTTTAGCCTTGGCTTTTTGATATTTAAGTAGCAATTGTGACTTTTCTGCGAATATCATTGTATGCACCTCTCATACACCTTGTGAACTAAGTCCATCAGTTTCTTTCCATGAATAAAAAATATTGCTTGGCCATCGCTAATCTTTAATTCTTCTCCATCTATGCTTAACGTAATACCTTTATCAATAGCAATTCTGCTGCTAATCCCCGCTGCGCAGTATATGATTTTATAATTGTTTTCTGGCTTTATTAAAAATCTTGTAACCTCTTCACTATA
>USJH01000009.1 GCA_900554955.1 uncultured Clostridia bacterium
TTGATAACGGCTAGGTTTTAGGGCAACCTTTATGCCCACAAGTAAAAAATCTGCAAAAATTCCAGACAGTCATTTACGCCAAGTAAACTCCTGCCTGGAATTTTTTTGTTTTTTCCTTCTGAACATAAATCTTGCCCTAAAACACGTTTTTGCACGAAAAAAATTAATAAGTTTTCAAAGAACAATAAATAACACTTTTCACACATCTAAATCAAAAAAACAAAAATCCCCAGACCTAATTTTCGTTCCGCTTCTCTTCCGAACCAGCGGCACTTGTAGCCACATCTTTGTCTATCTTTTCGTTTTAAAGCTTTAAACAAGAACCTTGATGTAACACAAGATACAATCAAGAACCTTGTTTTAACCTTTAAATTCGAAAATCTAAACAAACCTGTTTCTTCTCGTTTTTAAACAAGAAAGTAAATAATTTGATATGTAAACTATAAATGGAGGTGGTAACACTTTCATTTTTTATTATGAATTAAAATTATGCCCTGAAACACATTGTTCATTAGGGAAGGTTGTGTTGTGAATCAGAGTATTATTTGTGGTTTATTATAAAAAATCATGTGTGAAGTGTTGCAAAATGTTTTGCCACGACTTGACATGAATGATAAATGAATTTATACTTAAAATATATTATTATATACAGGTGGGGAAACATGGCAAAAGAGAAAGAAGTTTTAAATGCAAAGATCATGCCTAACAATTTGGAAGCAGAACAAAGTGTTTTGTGCTCTGCAATGATCGACCAAGAAGCCGCTGTCAACATTTTGGCACGTCTTAATGAAAAAGATTTTTATTCTGAAGCGCACCAAGAAATTTTCAAGGCGATGCTTGCTCTTTATGCACAAAACAAGCCTGTAGATTTTGTTATGCTTTCAGACTATTTGCAAACAAAAGACAAACTTCGTGCAATTGGTGGGGTGTCATATTTAACAAGCCTTACAAACGTTTTGCCTTCTGCTGCATATTATTCGTCATATGTTGACATTGTGAAAAAGAATTCAACATTAAGACAAATTATTATGGCTGCAAACAAAATCACTGAAAAAGCATATTCTTCTGAAAGTGATGATGCTCTTGGCTTTGCCGAAAAAGCAATTTTTGAAATTGCCGAAAAAGGACAATCAACTACACTTGAAAGTCTTGCTGCATCGCTTACAGATGTTATGGAAAACTTTGAAGAAATTCACAAAGACGGCGGAAAAGTTCGTGGCGTTCCAACTGGGTTCTATCAACTTGACCGAATCACAAACGGGCTTCAAAAATCCGACCTTATTCTTTTGGCCGCTCGTCCTTCTGTTGGTAAAACTTCTCTTGCAATGAACATTGTTTCAAATGCTGCTCTTGAAGCAGGGGCAAAATGTGCTGTATTCTCTCTTGAAATGAGCAAGCAACAACTTGCACAAAGAATGCTTTGCTCGGTTGCAAATGTTGACATGACAAAAGCTCTTCATGGTGAACTTACCGAAGCTGATTGGACAAAACTTTGGAAAGCGCATAAACGTCTTTCTTCTTGCAAAATATATGCAGATGATAACTCGCTTAACACTCCAAACCAAATTCTTTCAAAATGCAGAAAACTTAAACGTGAAAAGGGTCTTGACCTTATCATGATTGACTATTTGCAACTTATGACTGCCGATTCTAAGTCTGACAATCGTCAAACCGAAGTTTCAGAAATATCTCGTAAAATGAAGATTTTGGCAAAGGAAATCAATGTTCCAGTAATTCTTTTGTCACAGCTTTCTCGTGCGGTTGAGCAACGTCAAGGCAAAATGCCAATGCTCTCTGACCTTCGTGAATCTGGTGCGATCGAACAAGACGCCGACATTGTAATGTTCATTCATCGTCCAGATCAAGAAAACCCTGCAAATGCTTCTGCAGATCAGCCACAAGAAAAACCAAAAGATTATACAGTTCAACTTATAATTGCAAAACACCGTAATGGTGAACTTGCAAACATTCCACTTGCTTGGGTTGGAAGCCGTGTAAGCTTTGCAAACCTTGCAAGTGATGCAAATCAAAAATCGATTGAAGATGCCTATGATAAGATGCATGGAAGCCAAGCCCCAACGGGCGAAATTGTTGAAGTGAAAGAAAATATAGATGATTTAACAGACATTTTTTAAAAGCATTTTATCAGGAGAAAAATTATATGGAAATTAAAAAAGCAGAGCCTATTGAGGCAACTAACTTTATTGAAAATGAAATTAACAAAGACATTTTGGCAGGAAAAATTCATGGCGGAATTCAAACCCGTCACCCACCAGAGCCAAGTGGATATTTACACATTGGACATGTTCGTAACATTGTTTTAAACTATGGAACGGCCCTTAAATATGGCGGAATTTGCAACCTTAGATATGACGATACAAACCCAATCAAGGAAAAGCAAGAGTTTGTTGATGCTCTTCAAGAAGATGTTCTTTGGCTTGGATATAAGTGGAATGCAATTCACTATGCAACCGAATATTTTCAGCAAAACTATGAGATTGCTGTAAAGCTTATCAAAGAAGGAAAAGCCTATGTTTGTGACCTTTCTCCAGAAGAGCTTTCTGCAACTCGTGGAACACTTACACAGCCAGGAACAAACAGCCCATATCGTAACCGTTCGGTTGAAGAAAACCTTGACCTTTTTGAACGCATGAAGAATGGTGAGTTTGAACAAGGATCACGTTGTCTTCGTGCAAAAATTGATATGGCGTCACCAAACATGAACATGCGTGACCCAGTAATTTATAGAATTCAATATCTCAATCATCAAAGAATTGGAAGAAGCTGGAACATTTATCCATCATATGACTTTTCACACCCACTTGACGACTGTTTGGAAGGGGTTACACACTCTATTTGTGGTCTTGAATTTGAAGACCATCGTCCACTTTATAATTGGGTTGTTGAAAATAGTGGTTTGCCAAATCATTCAAGACAAATTGAATATTCAAACCTTATGATTAAAAACACAATTTCTGGAAAAAGAAACATTAAAAAACTTGTTGAAGAAGGAGTTGTTTGGGGCTTTGATGATCCAAGACTTATAACTCTTCGTGGGCTTCGCCGCCGTGGTGTTTTGCCAGAAAGTTTGATTGATTTCGTTCGTGCTGCAGGATTTGGAAAAACAACAACAGTTTGTGAAAGAAGCATGCTTGACCATTTCATTCGAAACACTCTTAATGAAAAATCAAAAAGAGTTATGGCTGTTCTTGATCCAATTAAACTTGTTATCACTAACTATGAGGGTGAAGACGAAGAGATTGAACTTACAGACTATCCACAAAAAGAAGAATCAACAAAACGTAAATATTATTTTGGCAGAGAACTTTATATTGAAAGAAGTGATTTTGAAATTACTCCTCCACCAAAATATTATCGCATGTATGTTGGAAACATGGTTCGCTTGTTCGGGGCATATATCGTTAAATGCACTGGCTATGATTTGAATGAAGACGGAAGTGTTAAAACTGTTTATGCTGAATATGATAAGTCAACAAAATCTGGCAGCGGAAGTCAAGTTAAGGTTAAAGGAACAATCCATTGGCTTAATGCAAAATATGCAAAACCTTGCGAGGTTAGAACTTTCTATAATTTGCTTGCAGATGAAGAAAGTGCTTCAACAAACGAAAGAACTGTTCAAGATGAAATCAAAATCAACGAGCATAGTGTGGACATCAACAAAAAAGCACTTGTAGAAAGTTTGATTGATTATAATCTTGAAGATAGATATCAATTTATGAGAAATGGTTATTATGCTCTTGACAATAAAGATTCGACTGAAGATAACCTTGTGTTCAACCAAGTGGTTGGACTTAAAGACTCATATAGACCACAATAAAAAGAAGGAAATAAAATGAAAATTACAAGTAAACAACTTAGAGAGAAATGGTTAAATTTCTATAAAGAACGTGGACATGTTGACATTGGCGCTGTTTCACTTATTGGTGATGGCTCAACTGGTGTAATGTTCAACGTTGCAGGAATGCAACCACTCATGCCATATCTTCTTGGTGCAAAGCACCCAAGCGGAAAGACTAGACTTTGCAATGTTCAAGGTTGTGTTCGAACAATCGACATTGATGAAGTTGGTGACGAAAGCCATTTCACATTTTTCGAAATGATGGGAAACTGGAGCCTTGGCGACTATTTCAAAAAAGAAAAAACTGCTTGGTCTTTTGAATTTTTAACAAAAGAACTTGGCTTTGATCCAAACAAGATTTGTTCAACTGTTTTTGCAGGCAATGATGTTGTTGCTAAAGATGATGAAGCTGTTGAATGCTTGGTTAATGCGGGTGTAAAAAGAGAAAACATCTATTTCTTGAAAGATAATTGGTGGGATTTGCCAGGAACTGTGAACACTCCTTGTGGCCCAGATAATGAATGGTTCTATCCTCGCTATGATAAGCCTTGCGAGAAAGGTGACAAATGCGATGTGACATGTGAGTGTGGAAGATGGGTAGAAATCGGAAACGATGTTTATATGCAATATAAAAAGTTGCCAGACGGAAGTGTAACGCCACTTAAAAACAAAAACGTTGACACTGGATTTGGTTTTGAAAGACTTCTTATGTATGTTAACGGCTTGACTGATGGTTATAAAACCGACCTTTTCACCGATGTTCTTGCATTTTTGGAGAAAGAGATTGGCGTAAAATATGGTGAGCATGAAGAAACAACAAGATCAATGCGTATTATTGTTGACCATATGAGAACTGGTGTTATGCTTATTGGTGATGTTAACGGAATTTTGCCAAGCAATGTTGGTGCAGGCTATATTTTAAGAAGACTTCTTCGCCGTGCAATTCGTCATGCAAAGAAGATTAATCTTGATCCAGACAAACTTCTTGACGTTGCAAAAATTTATATTGAAAATGTCTATGAAGACAGCTATCCACTTTTAAAAGAAAAAGAAGAATATATTCTTTCTTCAATCAAGGCAGAAGTTGACAAATTCCTTAAAACCATTGAAACAGGAAACAAAGAATTTGATAAACTTGTTTCTGGACTTCAAAGAAAAGTTGAATTTTTGAAAAAGAACAATCCAGAATATAAGGAAACTGAAGCTGATAAAACAATAAGCGGAAAGGCCGCTTTCAGACTTTATGAAACCTATGGTTTCCCAATTGAAATGACAATTGAAATGGCAAAAGAACTTGGCTATAGTGTTGATGAACAAGGATATGAAGTTGCACTTAAAGAGCATCAAGAACTTGCAAAAGCAAGTGCAGAAAAAGCAAAAAGTGGTCTTGCTTCAACTGGGGAAATTGAAACAAAATATCACACAGCAACACACCTTTTGAATGCTGCACTTAAACAAGTTGTTGGTGAAACTTCGCACCAAATGGGCTCAAACATCAATGCAGAACGTCTTCGTTTTGACTTTGCTTGTGATCATAAACTTTCAGATGAAGAAATTAAGAAAACTGAAGATCTTGTGAACAGCTGGATCAAAGCAGACTTCGCTGTAACTCGTGAAGAAATGAAAAAAGAAGATGCTGTAAAGGCTGGGGCAGAGCATCAGTTTATTGAACGTTATCCAGCTGTCGTTTCGGTTTATACAATTGGAAATGTTTCAAAAGAAATTTGCACAGGTCCACATGTTGAACACACTGGAGTTTTGGGACATTTCAAAATCAAGAAAGAAGAAGCTTCATCTTCTGGTGTCAGAAGAATCAAGGCTGTTTTGGAAGATAAATAATATTGAAATATATTAAGATATATGATATAATATATATAATAATAAATGCGGGGGTACGCAAATGAAAAAGAAAATTATTGGAGCGATCATAGTTGTTCTTGGTTGTGCACTTTTGTTTGTTTTCGGCTCGGTTCTTATCATGTTTCTTGCACCAGGAACCGAAATTTTCGGAATCAGATATGTTGCAAGCGGAACAAGTAAATGTGAAAATCCAAACAAAACGCTTGAGGCTTTTTCGGGGGACATTTATATTGACACAAAAAATGTTCCAATAACAATCAATTTTACAGACGGCTATGCATATGCTGTTGATTTCTGTCAAAACTTTATTGGTTTCACAAAAACAAAAGAGAAAGTTGCCGACCTTAGCATTGAAAAAAAGAATGACGGCAAAGATCTTTATATCACAGCAAAAGAAATTGAAGAATTTATCTATTCTCAAAAGGCAGACCAATTTTTCAGATTTGATTTATATCTTCCACAAACATTTTTCAGCAGTGGAACAAGAAGCATTAACATCAAATCAAAATCTTCTTCTGTCAAAATTCTTGGAAGAGCAAACTTGAATAATTTTACAATGGATTCAACTGGTGGCTTAACCGTTCCAGAAGAATCAAAACTTACAGTTGCGGACCAAATCAAGATTAAAAGTTCAAAACTTATTGATCTTGGAACAAACGTAACTTGTCACACTTGCAACCTTGAATCAACTGGAAACAGCATTAATGTTGCAAATCCAATTGCTGGCGACATTGTTGCAAAAACAAAAGGTGGAGATTTAAAATTTACATCATGTAAAAATCTTACATTCACTTCAAAATCTGGTTCTGTTAAAGCCTATGGAAATGTTGAAAATGTTGTTACAGAAAAGGTTAACATTAAAACAAATGGTGGAAGTGTAAGCCTTGGAAAAGTCAACACAAATATTTCAGTTTCAGGCACATTGTTTGAAGATATGACAAACATTAAAACCGAAGGTGGGGCAATTTCTATAAATCAAATGATTGGTGGTGTTCTCACTTCAACTCGTGGAAAGATTACTGTTTCAAATGCAAGCAACCTTCTTATCAATTCTAAAACTGGGAATGTTATTGTAAAAAACATTACGGACAAAATTACTGTTAAAGGCAAAAACGGAAAAGTTGCTCTTGGTGAAGGCGGAACAATTGCAAATGCTGATGTTTCAACAACGACTGGTGCAATTTTCGCATATAATGTTACAGGAAATGTTACGCTCTATTCGAAGAGCAATGATGTTACATTTGAGAACCTTTCAAGTGAAAACATAAATCTTCATTCTGGCAAAAAACTTGTTGCTAAAAATCTTATGGGAAAAGTTGAAGCATATTCTCGTGCTGATGGGAAATATACTTTCACAAAAGTTTCGGGAGATGTTAACATTACAAGCGGAACCAGAACCGACCACATTACAATTGAACTTCCAAATTCAAAAGCTGGAACATTTGACTATTCGCTTAAATCAACAAAGGGAACAAAAGCAAAAGTATATGTTGGTGAAACTCTCACAGCAGAGCTTTCAAATATTGAATCAACAATAACTGAAGGCCATTTCCTTATCAAGGTTGAAACACCATATGGCGAAATTGTTTTGAAAATGGCAGAATAATATGATAGAGATAAATCGAATTTTGGTTTATCTCTTTTTTTATGTTTTATGACATTAAATTTCAAAAGGGGTATTTACAAAAAAGTCATTTTATGCTAGAATATGATTGTGCAAAAACAAAAGGGTTTGCATGGCAAAAAACACTAAATAGTAAATTGGTTAAAATCGTTTTACATTTTCAAATGGTTTTGTTACAATATAATTACAAAGTTGTAACCTTTTGGAGATAAGAGATGAAAAAATATGTTTATCCAGTTATACTGTTTTATAGTGAAGAAGAGAAAAACTATACAGTTTTAATTCCAGACCTTGACATTGTTGCAAGTGGTGATACTGTTGAGCAGGCATACCTTTCAGCAGAAGACTATCTTGAAACTTTCCTTGATTTCGCTGAAAAAATGGAAAGTCCAATCAGCCCTGCAACCAGCTATGACGACACTCAAAGAATGAATCCTAAACGAATCATTTTGCTTGTCGATGCTGAAACAGAAGGCGGGAAAGAACTCTCTTCAGAAGAGCAGAAATACAAAAATTTTGTTGCTCAGTTTGTTTGCCAAACGGAGGACTAGAATATGGCTGATTTCAACATTTCAAATCGTGCAAAAACAATCAGAATCGCAACACTTTCAGGGCTTTGTCCTGTTCAATGCAGAAAATCTGGTTCAATCATGTTTTCAAACGGAGTTCAAAGCATCTTCATTCCAGAAAAAAGAAATTTCAGTCATGATGAAGAAGTTGCAAATGTTGTTTCACTTTGCAATGCAAATGGGCTTGGAAAAGAAACTGTTGATAAATATGTTTCATCTTTAAAAGAAGGAAATAAAGAAGAAGTTTACAACTCTCTTTCAGAAGAACTTATCTCTAAATTCTCAAAAGAAACTCCAGTGAAACGTCACAATCGTGCAAACTTTATCGAAGGTGTGGCATACACTCAAAAATATACAGACATTCTTGAAAAAGCTGGAATCGAAGCTGAAGAAGTTGAAAATGTTGTTGCTCAACTTTTTGCAGATTCAAGATCTATCAATGCTGGGAAAAGAGAGCTTTTCGCAGAAGAAAACGTAAATGAACAATAATCACTAAAGACCACAATTTTTGTGGCTTTTAGTTTATCAGGAGAAAACATGAAAAACAGTTTACACGACCTGGCGCTTGCTGTTGGGTTTGAAATTGTAAATGTAGATGATGGCTTCACCAACTATGAATTTAATGAAAAATTAACCGGGGTTGAAAGCGTAAGCTACATTATCAAAGTTCTTGACAACATGACACCTGAACGTTATCAACTAACGTTCGATGCAATTGTGAATGTTTTGCCAAGAAAATTTAAAAAAAGAATTTATAAACTTGTTAAACATTCAAACGTTGCGGAAGACGAAAAATGTCTTGAACTTGTGCTTTTTGCAGTTCAACAATATCGTGAAAAATGCGAATATAACAAGCTTAAAGAATATGGGCAGCTTCTTGGTGTGAACATTGAAGAACTTGGCTATAATTTCACATATAATCTCAGTAAAAAAGACCAAAAAGCGATCATTGCAAAAATTGAACAAAAAGTGCCAATGGAACTTGCTGCAACTGTTGGAAAAATCAAGAAAGTTGAATATAAAATTGGCTTCATTAAAAAGAGCGTTACGAAAGAATAAAAGCCTGGGGAAACCTGGCTTTTTTTGTTTTTAGAAAAAAATCAAAAATAAAAGCGTTAAACTATTGACTTTAAAAAATAAATATATTAAAATTAGCCTTGCATGAATAACATGCTTGGCTATTTTTATGCCTTTTTAAGTAGTGGTGTGCGAGAAAAGTGCGTTAAACAGCCAAGAATTTCCTCTTGGGGCAGTGTGAAGTTCACAAATTTATAGGAGGTAGAATTATGCCAACCATTAACCAGTTAATCAGACATGGTAAGGGACGTGAAAAACAAGAAGTTAAGGCAAAATCACCAATTCTCGAGGAATGTCCTCAGAAACGTGGCGTTTGTTTGTCAGTTACAACAACTTCTCCTAAAAAGCCTAACTCAGCGCTTCGTAAAATCGCAAAGGTTAAACTCGCTAGCAACGGCATGGAAGGAACTGTTTATATCCCTGGTATTGGTCATAACTTGCAGGAACACTCTGTAGTTCTTATTCGTGGGGGTCGTGTTAAAGACCTTCCTGGTGTGCGTTATCACATCATCAGAGGTACACTTGATACTGCCGGTGTTAAGGACCGTAAGCAAGCCAGATCTAAATATGGCGCTAAAAGACCTAAATAACATTAATTTTTTGAAATTTTATAAGGAGGAAATTTTCTAATGTCAAGAAGAAATGCTGCTGTTGCACGTGATGTTCTTCCAGATCCAGTTTATGGTTCTAAGGTTGTAACAAAACTCATCAACCAAGTTATGGTTGACGGTAAACGTTCAATTGCTCAAAATATCGTTTATGATGCATTCAACGAAGCTGCTTCTAAACTTGGCGTTGAACCAATGGTAATGTTTAACCAAGCAATGGAAAACATTAAACCTGTTCTTGAAGTTAAAGCAAGACGTGTTGGTGGTTCAACATATCAAGTTCCTTGCGAAATTCGTGCTGAAAGAAGACAAACTCTTGCAATTCGTTGGCTTGTAATGTTCTCAAGAAAACGTTCAGAAAGAACAATGGCTCAAAAACTTGCAAACGAGCTTATGGATGCATACAACAATGCCGGTGGTGCTTTCAAGAAGAAAGAAGAAGTCCACAGAATGGCGGAAGCAAACAAGGCATTCGCATCATACCGCTGGTAAGATTAAGTCAATCTTTAACTTTTGTGCGTTGTTTCTTCAAAATTTCTCACACAATCATTTATTAAATATAAACTCATGCGTGATAAATTTTGAGAGCCTAGCACAAAAGCCAAATCTTGACTTAAAATACTTTCACGGAATGGGTTTAGTTGTGAGAAGGTTATAATGTGATTTGCATCAAAAACTTCATCACTATTCACGCTTCACTAATCACTAGTGTAGAGCGTTGAAAAAAGCCTAAACTTCGTCTTAAAACTCTTTCACTTGGTTGGTTTTTATCATATGGTTGAGAAAGAGATAAATATCAACTCAAATGTAAAGAGTGAAAAAATAAATTTAGTGGTTTAGAATGGTTGAGATCTAATCGCTAAAGGGCAGAGAAATCTGCAAAAATACAATCCTATTTCAATTTGAGTAAAGCCTAAAAAATCCAAAAAACAGGTTAAATCATTTGGAGAAATGGACAAAATATTATATAATTAATATATGTTTGAAATAACATATCAAAACATACTAAATTTTTAGGAGAAAATTATGCCAAGAGATTTTGAACTTAGCAAAATAAGAAACATTGGTATTATGGCTCACATTGATGCTGGTAAAACAACAACTACTGAACGTATCTTGTTCTATACCGGAAAGAACCATAAGATCGGCGAAGTTCACGATGGTCAAGCAACAATGGACTGGATGGCACAGGAACAAGAACGTGGAATCACAATCACTTCTGCTGCTACAACAACCCACTGGAAAGGATATAAAATCAATATTATTGATACTCCTGGACACGTTGACTTTACAATCGAAGTTGAAAGAAGCCTTAAAGTTCTTGACGGTGCGATTGAACTCTTCACAGCAAAAGAAGGTGTTCAAGCTCAATCAAGAAAGGTTTGGAACCAAGCTAACAAATATCATGTTCCTAGAATTGCTTTCGTAAATAAAATGGACAACCTTGGTGCAGATTTCTATCACGTTGTTGAATCTATTCGTGAACAACTTAAAGCAAATGCTGTACCTATCCAACTCCCAATTGGTCGTGCTGAATCTTTTGAAGGAATCGTTGACCTTGTGGATATGGATGCTGTTTACTATCTCGACGAAAAAGGCGAAAAAATGGAAGTTAGGGAAATCCCTGCAGACATGAAGGAACTCGCTGAAAAATATCGTGCAGAGATGGTTGAAGCAATTGCAGAAACTGACGATGCTCTTTTGGAAAAATTCTTTGCTGGTGAAGAATTCACTAAAGAAGAAATCAAAAATGCTCTCAGAAAAGCAACTTGCGACCTTATTGTAACACCTGTTCTTTGTGGTTCATCACTCAGAAACAAAGGTGTTCAAAAATTGCTCGACGCTGTTATCGATTATCTTCCAAGCCCAATCGATATCCCACCTGTTAAAGGTGTTGATATGGAAGGACACGAAGCTTTCCGTGAAACAAGCGACGACGAACCACTTTCAGGTCTTGCATTTAAAATTGCAAAAGACCCATTTGGAACACTTACATTCTATAGAATCTATAGTGGTAAGATTACTTCTGGTTCATATGTTTATAACTCTAACAAACAAGAAAGAGAAAGAGTTGGACGTCTTGTAAGAATGCACGCAAACTCAAGAACAGAAGAACAAGAAGCATATGCTGGAGACATTGTTGCTATCGTTGGTCTTAAAGACACAATGACAGGTGAAACACTCTGTGATGAAAAACATCCAATCATTCTTGAATCAATGGATTTCCCAGAGCCAGTTATCTCTGTTGCTGTTGAACCAAAAACAAAAGCAGACCAAGAAAAAATGGCAAATGCTCTTGCAAAACTTGCTGAAGAAGACCCAAGTTTCCGTCGTTATACCGACCAAGAAACAGGTCAAACAATCATTTCTGGTATGGGTGAACTTCACCTTGATATCATCGTTGATAGAATGAAACGTGAATATAAGGTTGAATGTAACGTTGGTGCACCTCAAGTTGCATATCGTGAAACACTCAAAAAGAAAGTTACAGCAGAAGGAAAATACATTAAACAATCTGGTGGTAAAGGTCAATACGGTCACTGTATCGTTGAATTCGAACCACTTGAACCAGGAAAAGGCTACGAATTTGTTGATAAAACTGTTGGTGGTTCTGTTCCAAAAGAATATGTTCCAGCTGTAGATAAAGGAATTCAAGAAGCAGCAAAAACTGGTGTTCTTGCTGGATATGAAACTGAAGACTTCAGAGCAACTTTGATCGATGGATCATATCACGAAGTTGACTCTTCTGAAATGGCGTTCAAGATTGCAGGTTCTCTTGCATTCAAAGAAGGCATGAAGAAAGGCGACCCAGTTATTCTTGAACCTATCATGAACGTTGAAATCACCGTTCCTGATCAATATCTTGGCGACGTTATGGGCGACATCTCTAAACGTCGTGGAAACCTTCAAGGCACAACTTCTAATGCAGGAAGTCAAATTATAAGAGCTCAAGTTCCACTTGCTGAAATGACCGGATATATTTCCGACCTTAGAAGCAAAACTCAAGGACGTGGAGACTTTAATATGGAACCTTCTCATTATGCAGAAGTGCCAAGAAACGTTGCCGAAAAAATCATCGGCGAACGTGCTAAAAACTAGATGCCAATAAAATAAAAATAAATAAAAAAAGGAGAAAATAAAATGGCAAAAG
The DNA here is from genome assembly GCA_900554955.1 of uncultured Clostridia bacterium. GTDB lineage: Bacteria > Bacillota > Clostridia > Christensenellales > UBA1242 > UMGS2069. The sequence continues at coordinate 12,749 of USJH01000009.1, forward strand.
CTAAATATGATGCAAAAAAACCTCACGTTAACATTGGTACAATCGGCCACGTTGACCACGGTAA
>USJH01000010.1 GCA_900554955.1 uncultured Clostridia bacterium
GTTGCAATGTCTTTGCCATCAACCGATGTGAATGCGTTAAAATTTGCAGGAGTAGAAAGTCCCATCAATTTTGATGCAACAACACTAAAGAAATTTGTCAGTGTTTTAAAACCCATCTTCCTACTCCTTTAATTATTTTTTATTTCGTGGTTGTTTTGTTGGTTTTGATCTTCTGTTTGAACTTGAAGATCTGCTATTTCTCTGTGGAGACTGTGTCCCACCACTAGAGCCACTTCCTTCTCCACCATCAGCATCTGAGCTGCCAGAATAGTTTCTTTGATTTCTTGCTTCATTGTTAGCATTGCTTTCTTGTCGCTGTTCATTTGCTCTTGCTTCATCTTTCTTTTCTTTTTCATTTTTTGGAGATTTTGCAATAGCTTCTTCAAGTAATTTTGCAGCTGCTTTAGCACGTTCTGGTGGAACGCCATTTGCTTTGCAATATGCTTCAGCGGCAATTCCAGCAGCTTTTCCAGTAACTTTTCTTGCACCATTCACTGCGGTTTCAAAAATTTCTCTTCCTGGAACCATTTGTTTAAGTGAATTTCTTGTATATTTAAGTTCGTCTTCAATAGCTTTTCCACTCCAAACATTCTTAACATCGTTTGTCATTTTCTTAATGTCTGACTTAACGGTTTCACCATTATCAAATCCATTTTGAAGATAAAGAATGCCAGCAAAGAGTTCTGGTGCACGTTTTGTCATATATGCAAGTCCAACAACAAATATAAATCTTCCAATTTCGTTCAAGAACGACAACGAGAAGTGTCTGAACAGTGGAAGCGAAGAGAATGCTTCTGTTGTTGAGAACAGTTGCATTGAGTTTATGATAGGAACCAAGATGAAGAAAATGTTAAATCCAACTGCAAAAGCAAAAACTGAAGTTAAGTCTGCAACTGTATTTTCTTTCCACTTTTCATATCCAACCTTAGATTCAGCTATGCCTTCCTTTTGCTTTTCATCAGCTTTAAGTGCAATTGTGGAAATTGCAAGCGGAGCGATGACAAAGTCAAGTGCAAGGTCAAAAACACGTTTAATTGCCGCAAACAAGGCCTTTACAAGGGCTGAGAGCAAGCAAATTGTTCCAATGCAAAGAATAATGATATTAATGTTTAAAATGTCATATGCATAAGTAATATCAACGTTATTTCCACGTCCAAAGTTATAACTCATTGCAATAAGGCCATTTTCACATTTTGTTTCTACAACCGTATTAACACCATAACAGAAATTAAAGTTTGTGTGTGCTGCGAAACGTGGAATTGATGCTGCCAAATGTTCAACAATAGTCTTTCCTGTGAAAAGTTTAGTAACCATGTTTGAAATATAAGAAACAGCAGTATAGCTAACTTTAATTTGATCAACAGAAAGGAAATATTCAGAAATTCCAATATCTGAAGCATCACGAATCACGACATCGTCATGATAATATTCAATTCTTCCATCAACTTTTCTGATTGCTGTTGGGGTTCCGTCAGAATTCACAAGTCCCCTTGCAATTATTGGGAAGAATACGGTTTCATCATTCTTGTCGTTTGACATATAATATTCGGTATAAGGATTTCTATATCCAAACTTTTCGGCAAATGATTTTGCATTCTCGCTGTCATCTTCTTTTGGAAGAAGGTCATATTTAACGTTAGCTGTGTTTGTCATCATGAATGGAACATAGCTTCTTGTTTCTGAATCGAAAATACAAATGATAAAGATGTCTCCATTCTTTTCATCTTCACCAAGCAAATTGAAATCGATTGAATATTCTGCATCGATAAGTTCTTCATATGGTCTGTTGTCAAGACCAGCAAGTCGAAGAATTACTGCTTGAGAATAGTTATTAACCTTAAGTTCCTTAATGTTTTCTCTTCTCTCTTTTGACCAGTTACATTCAACTGCGCCAACACTTTGTGTGTCAGACCAATCTGAACAACCAAGAGCAAGAAGTGCAAGATAACGTTTTTGTCCTTCTTCTGTTGTTTCGCCAGTTTGACTTTCATAGCCGATAAGTGTTTGCAAACATCTTATTCTTATTTCTTTTAAGGTTAAAGAAGTATAATCAACATATCCTTTCTTTACTTTATCATTGTCTGTCATAAGCAAATAGCTTAAAACATTGTTAAGAAATTGTGCATTTTGTTTTCCAGTTGATCCTTGAATTCGAGCAAGTGCTTTTTCATAGGTGTCAATTTTAACAACATCTTTTTGTTCTGTTTGAGTTTGATCTTCAGTTTTTGTTTCACTGCTATCTTTTTTCTCTGTATTTGCAAATAAATGTTCAAGTGCAATTTCTGGCAAATATTTACCATTAAGAAGTTTTGTAAGAATAAATTCTGCTAAGTCAACATTGTTATTTTCTGCTGTTCCAACAACAATTTCATCAATAGCTGATGTTGAAAGGTTAGAAAGGTTCGACATTTGATAAAGTCTTGCAGAAATGTCGCCAAGTGCAACAGCAAAGTCATGCACGTCTGCAAAGCTGTTTGAAGCTTTATAGAACACACCACCCTTTGTTATAAAGTTCTCTTTCAAAACATATTCAGGGTTTCTTTCATACCAATATGCAGTTGAACTATATTTTCTTCCAGAATCATACCACCAACCAGCAGTTTCTGTTGTTGAATGTTTAATGTTTTTAGAAACATATTCGTTTATTTCTGCATTTGTCAATTGAGTAAGTTTTACAATTCCCTCATATCCTTCACTTACGAACACAGGAGAATATCCAAATTCTTTGCACAAATCATAGCCAAGAACATATTCAATTACTTTTGCTTTTGTAAAGTTTTGTCCAACAAGATAATGTTTAGAATTTACAACAATATCAAGACTTGAAACAGCCTCATCAGACATTTCACTTTCAATTGCGAAATAAATTTCATATCTGTTTAAACGATCAAGTTCGTTTTGTGAACGAACATAGCCGCCAATACTTTCAATATATGTGTTAATTTTATCTGAAAAGTTTTTATTGTCTTCATCTTCAAAATATTCATCAGATTGTGAATTTTTCCATGTTGTATAATTGTTTTTCAACTTATTATACAAATCAGTCAATTGTTGCCATTTTGCAATGTTTGCATAGTCACTTGGTGATGAACCACCAATTCCTAAAACACCTTTTTTGATAAGAAGTGATGCTTCGTCTGATGAGAGTTTGCCACCTTTATTTGAAACAAGCCAGTTATAAAGGTCACCACTGCTTGTTATAAGCAAACTTGTTGCTTGATCGAAATAGTTTTCAACATCATTTAAAATTTTATCTCTTTTTCCAATGTTTGCTTTTGAGTTGTCAACATTGTAAAATTCTTCTTTTGCTTGAGCATATTTATCAACTGAATCAAAATATTTGTCTGCTTTTGAACAGATCTGATTAACATATCTATCAAAAGTTGAAAGGCTCACACCAGATCCAACATTATTTCTAAGGTCTTGGAACAATCTTCTTAAAGATCCTTCAAGATAAACTGTTTTTCCGTCTTCTTCTGTTGTAAGATCAGATTTATAAAGTGATGCATTTTTACGAAGATTTAAAATGTCATATGAATTTGTAATAAAATCAAAATCGTCTTTAGAATCATCACCAAAAGAATTATCAAATTTATTTGTTTGATATCTAAATCCAGAAGATGGATTTGTAAAGATGCTTGAAAGCTCAAATCTAAAAGCAGTTTCATCAAAGAAAATTGAATTGTTTGCTGATGCTGCATTTTTTACATAATTAATAAATTCCTCAATAATTGAACTTGAGCCACCGTAAAGGCCATTATATGCATTTTTAATATCTTGTTTAGCATTATCAACAATTCTTCCCTTCTCTGAGTCAGATTTAATGCTTTGCAAAATAAGATCATATCTGCCATTGAAATATTTGTCAGGGTCAGAATAGATATAAGCTTTAAGAGCTTTCATATATTCAGGATATGCCGCATCTGTTTCCTTAACATATTGTTCTTCAAGACGTTTTTTAGCATTTGCATAAACTTTGTTGATAAGTGACTTATAATAATCACTAATAGAACCAGTTGAATATGGAACAAGATACCCCTCAGTTGTTTCAATGCTTTCTTTCAAATAAACCGAACCAAGAAGTGCAGTTGCAGTGTCATAGAACCAGTTTGAAGCACTTGATGAAAGCAAAACTGAAGCAAGATATGCTTTATATGTGTAAAGCTGAACGGATTGTGAATTTCCGCTTAAAAGTTCGAAATTTTCATAATATGCAATCTCGTCAAGAACTGGCGCCATATATGCATTGAAAATTTCAACGAAATAGTTTAATTGTTCTTTTGTTTGGAAATATCTGTCTTCTCCAAGCATGCTAAGAATCAAAGCTTTTACAGTGTCATTATCAAATTTTGTGCTATATTCAAGGCTTCCGAAAGATAAAATCTTTTCTGAAGAACTTACATTTCCAAGGAAGAACTCAGACATTATAAGTCCAAGTGGGTGGATAAGTCCGGTTTGAATGTTTGAGCCGTTTGGATCATAGGTTCCACCACTTACATATTCACTTAATTGTTCAAGCCAACTGCCATTTGCAATAAGGTTATTAATGTTAATGTCTTTATAAATAACTTGAAGGTCACGGATAAGTTTGTTTGGCCATGCTGCCTGTTTAATTACTGTTTCAATTTTGTCATCATAGGTTGCATATGAAACAAGCCCTGAATCCCCCACAATTTCTTGAGTTCCCGACAAAACCGTAATTAAAATATCTTTAAACGAATCGTCATTTGTTGTATAGTTTCCAAGCAAAACACCTTTAACAGAAATTGATATTACATCATTGTCATTAACTTTTATTGTTTTCTCTTTTCCGTCATCAAGTTTTTTAGTAACAGTATAGTTTCCTTTTGATCCACCAACTTGGTCAAGACCAAATTTGGTTTCCATGATTGTATAATATGGATCTTTATAAGAATCAAGAATAAATGAACCATTTGCATCTTTAAGTTCTTTGTTGAGCTCTACTTGATAATTTTTGCCATTGATCGTAGCAACATATATCTCGTCAGTCACAGTATAATCATTGATTGATGGTTGATAAACACGTTTTGTAACTTTCTTTACAGGAAGCTCATAGCCATTTTTAGCAATCTCGGTTATTGTTTCACCAAGAGTGTTATTATTTGCAAATCTTGATTGCTCAAAAAGAATAAGAAGGTCATTAATTTCCATGTTTTCAAGCAACTTCTTCTTATATGCCGCAGCATTTGAACTGTCACTTAAAACAGCATTTGCAAATGCTGGTGTAAACTTAACAAAAACCTTATCTGTTTCCCACTCTACAATATTGATAGAATCTTCAAGACGTTTCAAAATATTAAATGTGTTGTCTGAATATTGATCAAATGCTAAAAGTGCACTGATTGTTCTAAGTGCATCAGAAATTGGTGAAGAAATTGATTCGCTTGTTGGTGTATAAACAACTTTATAGCTTTCTCCCCCACTAAGATTTGATGCATCTTTATATGTGATTGAAAGTGAGCCAGTTGCTTTATCATATACTGAATCGTTGACATATTTCCAATCAATATCAGCATCTTTAATGTTTTTAACATAATATTTGATATTATTTTTAACTGCATAGTCAAGGAAATCTGCCATAACATAATATTGTTCACGTGTGCAAGCAAATTTCTCAAATCCAGTATAATTTGAGTTGTTATAAAGTCGGTTGTTTTTATAAACAATTGTGTCTGAGAAAGAACCAAAATTTCTGTCAGCATAACTGTCGAAAAGAGTTCTTCCCTTGTCTTGGAAGCTTTCATAAATCTTCACAAGTTCAGATTTTGAATATCCATTAACGGTTCCGTTTCTTGCAGGGTCATCAAAATTTACAACTAAAGGAATTCGCCTGTCATCATCGGCATAATTTCTAAAGTTGTTCGCATTATATGCACTGGAAATGAACACCTGTGCCGCCATGCTGGTGTTTTCACCACCACGAAGAATATCATTAAATCCAGCTAAAATTGCGTTTGTTAAAACAACACCTAAAAGCAAAAATAATGGGAACATTCCCATTGTGAAAAGAGAACGAAGGGTTCTTCCCAAAATTCTTCCCTTTCCGTTTGTTTCAGATTTTTCAACTGCAAAAGCATATTCACTTTTAACAATTGATACAATTGTAAACAAAATGATTAAAACAATTGCAATTCCGCAACATGCTTTAAACACATTTAAAACAGTTTCGTTTGTTAAAATTTTAACAACTGGGTTTGTAGAGTCGATAACAACATAATCTTCAAGTTTAACTGAGATTCCAAGGACTCTCGAAACTGCAATTTGAATAATTTCAATGAAATTGAGAATGAACGAACAAATCAAATATATTAATTTTGAGAAAATAACTTGAATTTTGTTCCACAAAAGCCCAAGAAATTCCAGCCCAAGAAGACCAGAATCAAATCCGCTTTGAATCTGGTCGTCTGCAAGCAAAGATGACCGGCAAAAGATTTTGCCAGCAAACAAACTATTAAGCTTCAGTGCCATTGAAAACAATTTCATTTGTTTATCCTTTATTTTCCTTCTGAGTTGTTTCCAGAATTAATTTCTTTATTGATGTTTTCTTCTGTAACTTGATCTTCAAGTTCAGTTTCAACAGTATCTTTTCTGATTTTTTCAAACAAATCACGAACACGATCTGCAACAATAATGTCGATGTTTGTTCTTGAATATGCCCCTGTCATAAGGAAAGCCTTACCACGTGGGTTCATAACAATTGTGTCTTGTTCTTTTTCATTGATTTGACCTGCTTTTTCATAAAGAGCAACAAGGTCATTAATATCGTGTGGAGCCAAGCTGAAGATAAGTGAATATTGCGATGCGTTGATAATCGCAGTACTTTTTCTTGCAATGTCTGGTGTTCCAGTAAAGTCTTTAAGGTTCTGAGTAATAACAATTTGCATTCCTTCATATTTACGAATACGTTTAGCAAGGTTAAACATGAAGTCAAGTGCAACGTCTTTCTTAGGGTCAATGAAAACGTGAGCTTCGTCGATAACAACAATAACTCTACGTTTTGTATTGAATTTTGCATTATAGTCTTTGTTTTTGATAATTTCGTTGTTAAGCCAACGCATGATAAGCATCATTTGAGCGTTTGCAATATCGTTGTTACTGTTTGCAAGAAGAGTTTGGAAGTTGAACACGATCATGCTTTCATCAGCAGTGATTGTTGATTTACCATTCCAAAGAAGACTGTTTCTTCCACCTTCTGCAAATTTATTGAGATATGTTCGAATAATTTTAAGGTTATTTCTTTGATATTCGTCTTTTGCTAGGTCATATTGTTGTGAAACATAGTTATAAAGGTCTTGCATGATTGGGAATTGTTCAGGAGTTAATTCTTCAATTCTTGTGTGAGAGTTAATTCCAAATTTTTCATACATTTCCTTGATACATTCGTTCAAAACTTCAAGAGCATCGTTTGTAATTCCGTCAAGAATCATTTTAAAGAAGCTTTCAAGGAATTGCAAGTGGCTGGCAAGAGAAACGTTTTCACCTGTATCGGTTTCGTCATCAAGACCGGTGATAACTTGAAGTGGGTTAATTCTTCCTTCCTTCGCTGATCCAACATCAATAACTTTTCCTTTAAGGTTTCTTGCAAGAATGTCATATTCTCTTTCAGGGTCCAAAATGAAAACTTTTGTGTTATCTGATGCAAGGTTTGTCAAAATCGCTTTTGTTGCGAAAGACTTACCAGAACCAGATTTTCCAAGAACAACCATGTTAGAGTTGATTCTTTCTTTATCACGTTTGAAGAAGTCGATGAAAACAGGTTCGTTGTTCATTCCAAGATAGAAACCTTCAGGGTCTTGAACAGCATCTGAAACAAATGGGAACATTGCGGCAAGTGATGAAGAGTTAATTCCACGTTCGAATTTTTTGCAGCTTGAACGTTGTGAAATGTTACCATCAATAAATGCATTTCTTTGTTTACCAAAAAGATCTGAATATTTAAAACCAGCACGCATAAGTTGAGTTCTAAGAAGTTTTCTTTGCTCTTCCTCAACTTGAATGTAAATGTTAGTGTCGAACAACACTTCATTACCAGTTTTAATAGAAGCCAAAAGCTCACGAAGAGTTTCAAGGTGAACGTTCTTTTCAAGTTCTGTTGAAGCTCTTGCACGTTTTGCTGCCTGAGTTTCCATTTCCATGATAGAACGGTCAAGTCTTCGCTCAGATTCGCTTTGAGCAACAGGTTTAAGTTTTACAGAAATTCTTGTTCCAGGAACAGAGAAGAAGCTTCTTCCCCATGCATTTGGAACTGTAATTGGATATTCCGCAACTGCATATGTTGTATATGACTTTTCATTTACAAAATGACGAAGTGCAGAGAAACGAATTCTTTCTGGCATGATCCAGTTTATAAGATCTTTTGGATCAATATCTTTAACTTCACGTTCATCAAAGCTTGAAGTGTAATAGTTTTTAAGGAAAACAGCACATTCAGGACGGCTGAGAATATTACAGCTCATAACATTGTTTGTTCCACCTTCAATTGTGTTAACAATAAAGTTAACAGTTGAAAGAAGACTTCTTACAGCTTTTCCGAAAACAACAAGATACATGTGGTCTTTCAAAATTGGGAACTCTTTATCAACGTTCATTGCATCAAGAGAGTTGATACGAGATTCAACAATTTCAATTCTTGGAATTGCTTCTTGTTCTTTCATCACACCGTTTGCAATGTTTTGCAAAATCTCATCTTTCTTTTCACATTCACGCATGATATAGCTGTCAAGAACCATTGGTCTTGAAAGTTTAAATATAGCGGCAGATTGCTCGCTTGAAAGAGATTTCAAGGCATTGTCAAAAGCAGCAATATAGGCATCTTGTCTTGCAAGTGAAAGCATGTAAAATTCGATTGATTTGATTTCAATTGCAACACCAAAATATTCTTTATAGTCGATAATTCCAACCTTATGTTTTTCATCATAGTTTTGTTCCAAAATTCCAACATATGGCATAAGCGCATTAACACTTTTTCTTGTCGCATGTTTTTGTTTTGTGAATTTCTTAACTCCGAAAATATATTTAAACAGGTCGCCAATTGCTTGATATGTTCGAGTTTCTGGTGCAATTTGAAGAAACATAACAATTGTCACCATGATAACACAAGCCGACAAAATAAGTCGAATCTTAACAGAAAAGTCACTGATAAGAACAAGTGCTAACAAAAGCATGAACACAATGCCAATGACACCATCCATAATTGTGAGCCCTTTAAAGAACTCGGTTTTAACTTTGGTTCGTCTTGGAATAAGTCTTGCCATAAAAATCTCCTTTAGTTTTTTTTATAAAAATTTAATAATTGATTTTGCACTTTTTCTGGTCGTGCCCAAATCAAGTGCATGCCCACCCCCTTTCGGGGGCAGGATTAATGCAAATTAGTTTTTAGCGTCATTTCCGTTTCCTTGATTTTTAAGTCCAGGAATCTTATATTTGCTTTGACGTCTCATGTCTTGCATGATTTTGTTCATTGAAGTGAAGTTCTTCATTGCTTTCTTTGCTTGCTCTTCAGTTCTTGAGTTCATCGACTTGAGCGAACTGATAAGTTTTGTTTGCTCGTCAAGTTTTGACTGAAGCAACTTAATCTTTGAATCTTCACTCTTAAGTCCACTTGTTTCAAGTGCTTTAAGACGTTTAGAAAGAGTATCATGGTCGTCCATCAACTGTTTCTGCATCTTGAGATTCTTCTCATATGCAGCAGATCCAGACTTAGCAACATCTCTCATTCCTTCTTTCTTCATAAACTTGTTCCATTCGTCTTTATATTGATTTCTAATTGCAGCTCCAATTGCTCTATCAGAAGAAGCTTTAATGTCTTTCTTGATGTCCAATGTAGAATTCATTGCAACGTTTGTATCAACCGAACGAATTTTCTTAAGTCTTTGATTGATAAGTTTTTCTTGAGCCTTAAATTCTGCAAGCTCACTTGCTCGAACAACTCCAGAAGCAGATTTTCTTGCAAATGCTTCACTATTTTCTCTTGCAGCATTCATAAGTTTTGCTTCAACTTCTTTTGCAACTCGTTTTGCATCTTCAGTTGTTCTGATCTTTGAAATATCACCAGCATATCCACTTTGCATAAGAGCTTTTCTAACTTGACTTATATATGCTCTTTGAGTTGTTTCGTCAAGCATTGTCTTTCTTGCTTCTTCTCTTCCAACCTTTTCGGCAGTTCTTTGAGCAGCAAGCGAATCTCTTGTGCTGATTGTTGATTTTCTTTCAGTTACTTTTGCTTCTCCAGACAAGATTTGTCTTGCTTGATCGGCATATGAAAGTTGACCAATTCTTGCAGTTGCTTGTGTATTGTTCTTTGTTTTTACAACTTTTGCAGCTTTATAACGAGCTGGGTGCTTAGCAATTTGATCAATTGTTGCATCTACACCTTGAATTCTTGCAAGATATTCAGCTTCTTGACCTTCTTCAAGACGACCACTTCTTGTTGCATTGTTAAGTTCTGTTACAAGACGGTTCTTTTCAGCAGTTGCACGTTTCAAAGCAGCACTTTGAAGTTTTGCATTTCTTCCAAGGAATGTTTGTTCGTTTCTCATGTCATATTTGTGAACTCTTGAAACGAATTGTTTCTTAGCATCAGAAACACTTGATTGAGCATTCAAATATCCCGTTTGAAGTTCATCAATCTTCTGGATATTCTTTCTCATATATTTAACGGCATCTTGTTCTGCGATTGCACCTGTATATTTCTTAGGATTTTCTTTTCTCATAAGTTCTTTTGCAGTTGCAATTCTATCAATATCGCCGTTTTCTTTGAATACAACACCCTTGCTCCTTGCAGCAATCTTTTCAACACGAAGTTTTGCTTCTGCTGAAATTATAGCAGCATATTTAGATTGAAGAGCTTTTCTTTGACTTGCACTATATGTGTGGTTTTCGTGGTTAACATCAAGACCTTGATCACCAACTTTAGACCAATCAATCTTCAACTTATCACGTTTAATTTCATCGCCAAGAACAGCGGCTGTTGTTTTTGAAGTTGTTTTTGCTTCAGCCCTTGCAGCTGCTTCAGCACGGTTGTTTTGCCATGAAGACTTAATTGCTCTTGCGCCACTCTTTGCTTCACGAGCAAATGCATGAGCAAGTCCACTTCTGCCGTTTTGAAGTTGTGCAGAGTAAACATCAAATCTTCTTCTTGCTTTTGAAAGGTCACTTGTAAGTTCTTCTCTTCTATTTTCGATATAAGAGTCTTTATCATTGAATTTAGAATATTCTTTTTCAAGCTTGTCAAATTCTTTAGCTCTATATTCCATTTCCTTTTGAACTGCTTCTCTATCGTTTACATCAAGCTTAGACATCATGCCCTTTGCAGTTGCTTCACGATCGATCTTGCCATTCTTGATAACAAGTTTGTTGTTTTCAATGAATTCTTTACGTTCATTTTGATAAGTTGCTTCCATGTCTGCAAGTTTTGCAGTTGCTTCAGTTCCAATTTTCTCCCACTTGTCAAGTTTGGTTTGAAGTTTGCTTTCTTCTTCATCACTTGTCTTATGTGAGAATATTGCTCTTGGAGCAGCCAAAAGTGCTTTCTTAAGAGGAGCTTCATATAATCCTGCTTCCTTAAGTGCAATCTTTTCTTGTTGTTTTGCAATCTTATCGTCAAGAATCTTGTCGCTATATTCACTTCTTGCAACAGCCTTCTTAACCTTTTGATCTTCTGCAAGCATGTCTCTTGCTTCTGAAAGTTCTTTTTTGGTAAGTTCATTTGCACTTTCGAAGCGAGTTTTGTTCTTATCGTTATAAAGTTTAAGAGCTTGTGCATCTTTCCACTCGTTAACAGCTTGATCAACAAGACGTCCATTGTTTTCATCAATTGCAGTTTCTTTTGTATCGTTCCAATGTTTAATTGCTGCTTGTTTTATAGCTTCAGAATTTGCATCAAAGATAGAATCTTCAGCAGCTTTATTTTCATTATATTGTTTATAAGCTTTGCCTCGAAGCGCAGGAGCAAGACTTACATCTGCATTGCCTTCTGCTTGAGCCTTCAAACGTTCATCACGTTCTGCCAACAAACTGTCAAGTTTCTTTTGATCTCTTGTCTTTTCAGCTTCTTGAACAATGCCATAGTTTTCGTCAACTTTGCCACCAGCAATATCTGCAAAGCCTCTTGATTCATCTGCTGCAAGTCTTGCAGATTCTGCATACATTCTTGCACGTTCTGCATTTGCACCAGAATCATCAGCTTGCGCATTTGTTCCAGAAATTTGTTCTGCTCCTAAAATTGCTTCTGCATTCTCATCTGCAGATTCAGAACCTTCAAAGTTTACATCAACATCGGTTGAACTTTGATCTTGAACACGTCCTGCAACATCTGCAAATGCAACATGTCCAGAAGTATCTTTGCTTTCTTCAGCACCAGATCCGGTTCCTTCTGTTCTTGCTTCTGCAGAAGATTGAGCTTCAGATCCGCCTTCACGCATCTCTGTAATTGTGTCACGAACATTTTCTGCAACACTTTCGCCAATTCCTTCTTCAGCAGATTCTGTAAGTCCAATATTTTCTGCTGCAGCAGGTGTTTGATCTTGTTGCGCTTCCGCATTTGCATTTGCTTCATTTGTAGCAGTTTCATCAATTACACCTTCAGGAATAATTTGATCGCCATTAATTTGTGGCGCTGCCATATAGTTTGCATCTGCAGACAAATCTTGTG